>JBEITS010000042.1:0-8412 GCA_040374805.1 Campylobacterota bacterium
ATCTTTGCTCCAGCAGCCCGTGCATGGCGGGTAAAGTTTGTAGCAAGTTGTGCGCCCGTAATTTTTTCTTCTGAGGGCCATGAGGTTATCAAACGCGTGTTGTTGAGTGATCCTCCTGGAGCTGCGCCATCGAGAACAAGCGGCTTGTAGCCGGCATACCCCAGATACATGGCTGCTGCAAGGCCTGCGGTGTTTGCTCCAATAATGACAGCCGGAAGAACATCGGGAGTGAATGTTTGCTCGTGGGGTGGTTGTGAATGTTGGGTCTGCGGAGTCCTTTTTTCTTTAAGAAGAGGATCTTTTGGGCTTGGTATCTCAGGATGATGGCCAGATTTAAAGAGATACTCAAGGATTGCTTGAGATGCTGTGCTGGCGTTGCCGGCTGCGATAATTGCTTGGCGATAGTGCGTTGGGGTGACATCTCCAACGGCAAAAACACCGGGATGACTCGTTCTTCCGTATTCATCACATTTTATAGCGCCTTGTGCGTTACACGATACAACATGTTTGCAAAGTGAGCTGTTAGGGGTTGAGCCGATTGCTTCAAAGATTCCATCAATTTTTAATGATTTTTCTTGATCGGTTAGTGTGTTTTTTATTGTGAGGTGAGTAACGGATGTTGCGTCTCCCGCAATTTTCGTAGGGATTGTGTTGAGGTGGAGGGTTATTTTTGGGTTGTGTGATACAGCATAAATGCGTGATGCTTCATGTGATGAAAATGAGGGTTTTCGTACGATCATGTGTACTTTCTGGGCAAGTGTGCTGAGATATTCAGCTTCTTCTATTGCCGCTTCGCCCCCACCAATAAGCGCCACGGTTTTATCTTTATACAGTCCTCCATCGCACACGGCGCAGTTGCTTACGCCATTGCCCCAATATGCATCTTCTCCAGAGATATTAAGTTTGCGAGGAGTTGTTCCGGTGGCGATAACGATAGTCGTTGTTTTATAGGTTTTTATGTTGCCATCAATATCTGGTGCGGTTGTTACAAGATAGGGCCAGCTCGAGCAATCGAGAGATGCTGCGGTCTCTGGCAGAAGCGTGGCTCCTGCAGTTTGTGCGTGCTGTTTAATTTTTTCTATAAGGCTGTTGCCGGAGATGCTTTCTATGCCAGGCCAGTTCCTAACAGAGTGAGAAAGCGTAAGAAGGCCTCCGGGTTGTGCGGTTCCTTCGACCACAAGGGTGCGAATTCCGTTTTGGGCAAGGTTGAGTGCGGTTGTAAGTCCGCCAACGCCACCTCCAATAATGATTACTGGGTAGATCTCGCAAGATACGGGTGGTTTTTTGTGAAAAAAAGAAGAGAAAAAGCTGTTGGTTGCAAGAAGTGCTACGCTGCAGCAAATAAGTGTTGCTAATAAAAGCGTGGTGCGAAGTGTGGATTGTTTTTGCATAGTTATCGCTTTAACAAAAATGTGTATCATTTTTGGACGATATCATATTGCTGCATAAAATTACAAAAGCCGGCTTAGAAAATGTTCGTTTTCTAAGCCGGCTTTATATTTTTAATCTGAGCTATGCGTTCTTATGATGCATGGCTTCGACGTGGGGCGCCTGAAAAATCAGAGTTTCTGCGAGAGAAGCCGCCAGCATTTTCGCCGTCTTGGTTTTTGTTTCTCCAAGGACGCGCTGCAGGTGCACCGCCTTCGCTGATATCAATTCTAGGTGTCCATTCACGCTTTTCGCCGCCACCAAAGCTACGTCCGCCTTCACGGTCGCCTCTTGGAGCCCATTCGCGTTTTTCACCAAAACTGCGTCCACCTTCGCGGTCACCTCTAGGTGTCCATTCACGCTTTTCGCCACCACCAAAGCTACGTCCGCCTTCACGGTCGCCGCCTCTTGGAGCCCATTCACGACGCCCGCCTTCACGGTCGCCGCCTCTTGGGGTCCACTCACGACGTCCGCCTTCGCGGTCGCCGCCAAAGCTTCTGCGTCCGCCTTCACGGTCGCCACCAAATCTACGTCCGCCTTCACGACGTTCAGATGATTCTGATGAGAATTCAGTTGTAGCAGGACGATTCTTGTGGATGATGTTCTTGATGAGAGCTGCTGCAAGTTTAACGGCATCGCCGGTTTCGCCTAAATAGGTTTTAACCAAGGCCAAGTATTTTTCAAGGTGTGCATCTGAACCAGCTTCAGCAGTAATTTTGCTGAAAATTCGCTCAGAGCGTGATTTTTCTACCGATTCCATGGAAGGCAATGCGCGTTGCTCAATGGTTCCATTGGTGTGGCGAGAAATTGTTTTGAGGAGCATGCGATCGCGTCCGCCAACAAAGCTGTACGCTTTTCCTGTGCGGCCTGCACGTCCTGTTCTACCAATACGGTGAACGTAATTTTCATGATCCATTGGTAAGTCCACGTTAAAGACAACTTCGATTCCTGCTACGTCGATTCCGCGAGCAGCAACGTCTGTTGCGATGAGAATTTTGCAATCGCCGCTACGGAATCTATCCATAACGCGGTCACGTCGGCTTTGACGCATGTCACCGTGTAATGCATCAGCTGAGTAACCCGCTTCTTGGAGTTTTCGAGCAAGCTCATCAACGCGTTGAATTGTGTTACAGAATGCAATAGCAAGGTTTGGTTGATCGATATCAAGCAAGCTAGCAAGCAAGTCTGATTTTCGGTTGTTTTGTACTTCAAAGTAGATTTGCTCGATGCCTACAACCGATGTTTCTTTAGGAACAAGGTTAATAACTTCAGGATTCTTTTGGTATTCCTTAGCAAGATGTCTGATTTCAGGTGGCATCGTTGCAGAGAAAAGAGCTGTTTGACGCTCTGAAGGGGTTTTTTTCAAAATTGCTTCGATATCATCTCTAAAGCCCATATCAAGCATTTCGTCAGCTTCGTCAAGAACGACAAATTTAACGGTGTTTAATTGAAGGGTTTTGCGATCGATATGGTCGATAACGCGTCCTGGTGTACCTACAACGATTTGAGCGCCGTATTTAAGTGAACGCATTTGCGGTTCAAGTGGTTGGCCACCAACTAAGGTTACAACCTTGATTGCAGAGTGGTAACGAGCAACGTCTTCAAGTTGTTTTGCTACTTGGAGGGCAAGTTCACGTGTTGGGCACAAAATAATAGCTTGGGTATTGCGACTTGTTGCGTCAATCGATTCGATAACAGGAATCCCGAAAGCAACAGTCTTACCTGTTCCCGTTTGAGCTTGGCCAATTAAATCTTTTTTACTCATCAAAACCGGAATCGATTTTGCTTGAATTTCTGTTGGGGCGGTATATCCCATTCCAACGACTGCTTTCAGAACTTGCTCTGAAAGTCCTAAACTATTAAACAAAACTTCGATGGTTGTATCCATGCGGCTCCTTAATTATTGCGGCGAGACCCAAATCCGGGGCTCCCAATCGCAAAAATTAAGGATTACCCCAGCAAAAACACTGTGTTTAGATATGAAACTATGTCGAACGCATAGAATCATTCTTTGCCATGATACCAGCCGGTTTAATTTTTAGCAAAGGTGAGTATGGACCCCAGCCTTTTTTGCGTTTCTTGCGCTTTTCGCTGTGTGGTTCATATCTTGGGCGGGATATATCAAAAAAGCTCAGAATATCCAACTTTTGTAGAGATTATGATGACGAATGTTCGATGGTTTTTAGTTGTTTTATGGGCTTTTTTAGGTGGCTCTTTGGTTGCCGGTGGTCTTACTGCTTCAAGCCAAGAATCA
Source organism: Campylobacterota bacterium (assembly GCA_040374805.1). Classification (GTDB taxonomy): domain Bacteria; phylum Babelota; class Babeliae; order Babelales; genus VHBT01. The sequence continues at coordinate 3,683 of JBEITS010000042.1, forward strand.
CGCATTAAGCTTTTGAATGCACGTTCGCAATTTATTATAAATGATCCGCTGGCTAACTTTTCAGGGTCTTTAATTGTTCCGGGGGCGGCAGTTAATCAAGTTCAAGGCAGAAGCTTTCAGTTTGATAAAGGTAAAATTGAGGTTGGGTCTGTTCGTGGAGAGTTGCAGGGGCTATTTAATCCTGCATCGCCAGGAACTATCTCCTTAAATGGTAACAGCAGCTTTGTGGGGGATCATGGTTCTGTCTTGACAGGGGTTTCGGTCTCGGGGGCTAATAATCGATTGGCGGGGTGGCTTTCTTTGCAGTCGCCACTTACTTTTTCGGGCTCAGATGCTTCTTTGGATTTGGGTATAGAGAGTTATCTTACTAAAGATGTGGCCCTAAGCGGTGGTTTTTTAAGACTTTTTGCCGATCTTAACCTTGCTCCGGGCGTTGTTATAAGTGGGGGGGGGAGAATAGATCCCGCGGGGAAATCTATAGCCATTCGTTCTGGTTCTACGGTTGTAACAGATCGTTTGCAGCTTGTTGGTTCTGCGAGCATTTTTTTATACGATAAAATGCTTCTTGCAGGAGCGTGGACGCTTGGAGATTCTGTTAATCCTATTTCCGTTAAAATTACAGGACTTGGAAACGAGCTAGATTTGTCGCAGGGGGGAACATTGGTGGTCCAGCCCGGGTGTACACTTGTTTTAGAGGATGTTGTTCTTAGTGGGCTTGGGGTATTGAATGGGAGAATTCAATTAACCGATTCAACATCATCTCTTGTTCTTATTGGATGCACGCTTAATTTTACCGGTAGTTATTCAGTTGCGCTCGGGACATTGCGTTGCGAGGGGCGAGATTCTACGTTTGTAACAGGTCCCAATTTGGTAACGGTTACGGGTTCGGGGCTTTTAGCTATTGATGGTGTGACGCTTTATTATGATTCCGTCAATATCTATCCTCAGGCAAGTGGGATTGCGGTGACGTCTCCTTCTAACATTGTTGAAAGAAATGATGGGAAGGTTTTGTCGGTTCATAAAAAACAAGAAGATCCTCGGCTTGTTATGGATGATTCTTTAGCTGTGTGTTCAGGCTCTTTAGATCTTACGGCTGATCAGCCAATGTTTTTTAGGGGGACTCATTCTCAGAACATATCGCTTACAGGGGTTGATCTGTTTGTAAATTGTGTAGTTCCGGGCAGATTTTCAAAACCTGCATTGATTTCGGTTGCAGCGGGCAAGCGTGCGGTGGTGAGTGATATTGTTATTAATAATTTTGATCCCGCATATGTCCGTTGTGCTGCCGGAGCATCACTTTCTTATGCTGATAATGTTGAGTTAAATTTTACTCAGTCGATCACGCTGACCAATACATTATCGGTTACGGGGAATGTGTTTATGCGAGGCCAGGGAAATAGCATTGATTGCTCTCGCGGTGGAGTTATTTCTATAGCTTCGGGTGCCAGTTTGGTAATGCAAGATCTTGTTCTTGCTGGTTTAGGTAACGGCTTTGGGTCAATCAAAATGACTGATACGTCGTCTTCGTTGATTTTAAAAAATGTTACGGTTTCTCTTGCTGGTTCTTACACGCAGACTGCGGGGGTGTTTTTGTTTGCGGGTACAAAATCGAGCGTTATTACCGGAAGTAATACCTTAACGTTTTCTGGCACTGCGAGTTGTGTTATTGATGGGGTGCATGTTGTGTGCGATCAGCTGAGTTATATTCCTGCCAATAATACAATTTTTCCAGCTCAGCCCGATGATGTTCATTTAATTTATCGCAAGGGGGGTGCATTTGTTGGCATTAATCCTAATTATGCTCCTGCTGCGTTGTTAGTTTCGACACCTTTGCATACGCTGCAGCAGAGTGAACTGCTTTCGGCGTCTAGGCCGCTTACGTTTTCTGGGCCCGTTGTAAAGAGCGTGTTGTCTGGCGATGGGATGATGTTGTCATTTCCTTTTAATGCAACAAAAGTGGTTGTAATTCCTCCTGGTAAGCGCGTTGAGTTTCAGGATATTGTTCTTAAAGATTTGCGTCTTAACCATTTTTCTATGGGATCTTTGGCAACCATTGCGTTTGGTGATGGAGCTGTTGTTCAGCTTTCGAGCGACTTAATTTTAACAAGTAATATTTATATTTCTGGGGCTGTAGTTATCGACTGTGGCGGGCATAGAATTTTGTCTGAAGCAGGTAGCGGTTTTGTTGTTGAGGCTGGTGGGAGCTTAGAGCTGCGTAATGGATTCTTGTTGGATTTAGATGATGCAACAAGCCCCTTGAGTTTGATGAGTCGAACATCAAAACTTGTTTTGAACGATATGACGTGCAGCCTTAAGGGGGATTTTACCTTTTCAAGAGGTGCGTTGGATATTGCGGGTAATACTAATTTCTCCACGCGCCGCAAATTGTTGAAGTATTCCTCTACAAACCGATTAACAATTAGAGCTTCTTCTATGATGTATTTTGATCAAGGTTCTGTTTTTAGGTATGACGCCGTACGTGCCCCTAACGGCTTAGTTTTTACAGATAAAACTTCGTCGATATATCTTGATGGTGCAACGATTTCTGCGGGAATGCATGGCTTGAACTTGGCGGCAGGTACTCTTTGGATTAACGGTATTTGTTCTGTGAAGGGTGATGTGGGGCCGTCGGCATATGGATTGCATTTTAAGAGTAATTCGTTTGATACGCATATTCTTCTTAAATCAACTTTTGATGTTGCGGGCTTGGTTGTAAATGATTAGAGGTTGACGGCAATATCTTGCGTGTAGCGTTAATGCCTGGATACCCTGCTCGCGCATCTTCTTGGGTTATTGTTGTGTGGTTTCCAATTAATGCGCGCGCTTAAATTTTTTTTCGCACTTACGTTTTTGCTGATTGTTGAGTCCGCTCACTCAGAGTTTATTCTTTCTGGTAAAGAAGCCCGCATTCGCGTGACGGATCCTAGTGCTCAATTGATTGTTAATACACAAATGACCGGGTTTGGCGGAACGTTGCAGTGTGGCTTTTTGCGTGCTAATCAAATCCAAGGGAGAGGAACTATTGGATTTAGTAATGGTGCTATTGAAGCAAGTAACTATACAGCTGCATTCTCTGGAGTTTTCGATCCGTTGAATAGCGATTTTATACGATTAACGGGCAATCATGTTTTTTCTGTCGCTTCTGGCCTTGTGCCAACGCCTATAATTGTTTCTGGGGCTGGAAACATACTGCAGGGCGCTCCTTTGTTTGGATCTAGCATTACGTTAACAAACACTGTTGCAGCTTTAACTGTTGCTCTTTCGGCGCCTCTTAATCAGCCAATTATTTTGAATGGTGGAACAATTACTCTGGGTTCAGATCTTGATCTTGTTCAGGCGGGTATTTTGCGTGGTAGAGGAGTTGTTAATGGGGCGGGCTATGTGATGCGGTTGAATGAATCAGCCATGTCGTGGACGGATACTGTAACGTTTCGCGACTTGGGGCAATTGCAATTGCGCGGAACTACAACGCTTTCTTCTGTGTGGACATTTAGTTCTGGTTCGGGCATTTCAACGCTGGATGGCGAAAACAATACGTTGGATATTTCTTCGGGCGGAACGTTATTTATTGCTCCAGGAAATGAACTTGTGTTGATTAACCTTACTCTTCGTGGTCTAGGGAGAGGTTATGGGTCAATTGTGTTTGGTAACGCCCAATCTAAATTGACATTGATTGGTTGTACCATTGTGTTGAGTTCACGCTATTCATTTTCATTGGGAACGGTGACCTGTAGAGATGTTTCTTCGTTGGTTATTGTAGGTGCGGATACGTTAGAGTTTATAGCAAGATCATTATTGATCGTTGATGGTGTTCAGCTTGTTTTTGATGCGCTTTCTGCGCTTAATACTACGGGAATTTCGGCCGATGCGTCTCATCTTACGTTGTGGAATGGGGGTAAGGTTCTTGCGCGCATACAAGATGAAAATGGTCCAGCAATGTTGTTTACGCATCAATCAAATGTGTTGCTGAAATCTGAATCGTTAAGTCCTTCCAGGACTATGAGTTTTAGCGTTTTTGGTGCAGACACGGTATCTCTTGATGGAAGAGGCTTTTCGTTGCGGATGCCGCAAGTTAAAAAAAGCGTAATTTCTGTTGCTGATGGGCAGACGCTTGTTTTAACAAATGTGGTGCTTGATGGATTTTATCCTGAGCATGTTTCGTTTGGAGTTGGGGGGCGACTGGTCTTTGGAGATAATACGTTTGTTGTGCTTGCGGGAGATTCTACCTTGACGTATTCCTTTAATTTCATGGGAAATGCAGCTTTAAATGGAAGTGGAAGTGTTCTTTCGCTGGTTCAGCCGGGTGCTCTGGTTGTTGCTATGACCAGCACTTTAAATATTGCAGATATCACCATTAAGGGAATAGGTGTTGATAGCGGTCAATTAGTTTTACAGGGGCGCTCGTCTGCAATTTCGTGCGGGGACTCTGTGTTGCAATTTGATAGTAATTATAATTTTACAACGGGAAGCATTGGTTTTAGTGGCTCATCTTCTACTCTGATCACGGGTCCCAATATTATTTCCTTTACGGGAGAGAGCAGCCTGGTTGTTGATGGGGTTTCGTTGTTTTATGACACGCTTGGTGCTCAGGATTTGCATAATATTCGGCCATGGATTCCCGATGGTGCCTTATTTGTTTCTCGACATGGGGGGCGCATTAGTTCGCTCTCGTCTGCGGAGCGAGAAGGTGATCTTATGTTTGATGTGAATCGTAATATTATGACGCAATC
>JBEITS010000123.1:0-2358 GCA_040374805.1 Campylobacterota bacterium
ATTCAAAAGCATTATGTGCAAAATTTGCAAAAACCCCATAAATCAATACTTTTTATCTATTCGAAAACTTTTCGCACACTTCTTCACCCTGGAGAATCATGTTCAAGAATCAGATGATCAAAAAACACTCCATACTTTTCCTTCTTGGCTGCCTCTTGCTCAGCCCGGCAACACCACTTCTTGCTCAAACTCCAACGGAAGCTGAAACTCAAATTCCACTCGAATTTAAAGAGATTCGCACGTCAGAAAAACTCTCGAGTCCTCGACGTGGCGATTTTGAACATTTGGCCAATTATTGGTTAGAAAATTACGCCCAGCACAGGCTCAACCAAACACTTGCTGAGCAACTTGCCGCAAAAACCCAAACCTTACTCTTGCCCGCAATGATAAGCGGAACCAAAGAAACAGTAGCTACTCCGCATAAACGCGTTGCACTCCTCAAAGACCTTCAGATCATCAACTCACTCGATAAAAAATCGGTCCTCACAGGGATTGATAGAACCATCACACAAGCGGGTAAAACATCGCTCTTTACCATGCTTGCAACAGAAAATACCAACTGGACAGCCATTAAAGAACGTCAGAAATTCATCCGATTTCTTATCGACACCCCACACCTTCTTAAAGAAATTCAAGACCACCTCAGAAGCATTAAAACATATGAAAACAGGTCGCTTGAGGCATTATTCCGTGCAGAAGAAATGCGTGCCCAGCGCGAAGAACGCCGCGCAATCATGTTAAAAAGTGGTGTTTTTGGATGGATTGCTCTTGGAATTAGAAGCTTTCTTGAAAATACTTTTTATAAAGTTGATAGCCTCAACACGCTGTTTACAACCATTGGGACAACCGTTATTGTCTGCGCTATTCCCTTCTTTGGCATTCTTTCGCTGGGATGTGTAACAGCTTTAGGGCTTGGATATTTCTATGCAGCCACAAAAGCAGAAATTTTAGGCGATGCACTCTTTAAAGTTACAACCCTTAAAGTTCATTGGCTTGTAAAAGTAATGCCTCTTATTGTTCTTGGCCACATGACCTTCCCCACATGGATGTTAATTATCTATGCGGGTATTTATGGCTACCAAGCGTACAGCTTCTTCAGCAAAGCACGCGCACGCTCAACACTCTTTCACGACCGCTTCATGGCGGTTCAAAGCGCAGCTCAAAGCTACCAAAGCACCCTCAAAATCTTAACAACGCTCAACTCGCACGAAGAAACTAAAGAGTTGTTTGCAGACTTTATGAAAGACGCCTCGAGCGATTGGCAACGCCTTGCAGGAAAACTGGCAACAAACTCATTTGCAGCCGACAAAACCCCATCACTCTTTGCCACCCACCATGGCCGCGTAGAGAACGCCCTAGAGCTTCTTCTTTCAACACGTGACGAATTTGGCCAAGTAAGCCGATTCTATGGAGAAATTGATGCGTATGCATCGATGGCTCAGTTCTACCTAGACCGGCAAAACACAACCAACAGCCTAGGAGAGAACATTCATTGCTGCCAAGCAGAATTTATTGATGAATCCACCGAGTCTATTGTTGAAACACAAAACTTCTGGCACCCCATTATTCCTATAGATCGCGTACGTCCAAGCACGCTTGCGCTGGGCGGACCTCACAACACCGCACGCAATCTGGTGGTAACAGGGCCCAACGCTGGTGGAAAATCTGTCAACCTTAAGGCGCTTATCATTAACATTCTTCTGGCCCAAACCTTTGGTTTTGCCTGTGCAGAGAAATTTAGACTTACACCATTCACCAAAGTTATTGCACGCTTTAAGAGCGTTGACGACACCGAGGGTGATAAATCTAAATTCATGCTAGAAGCAATCGAAATGGCAGCACTTCTTAAAGAAATGACCTCGCTTAAGCCAACAGAACATGCCTTTGTAGAAACCGACGAATTATTCACCGGAACAGAAGTAGGACCTGCAATTAGTCTTTCTATTGAGCTGTGCGCACGGATCGCCAAGATGAAAAACGTGATGTATGTTCTTGCAACGCACTACAAACAACTTACAGATCTACGAATTGTTACCGGCGGCGTCTTTGATAATTACAAAGTCAGCGTATTTAAAGAGCCAAACACCAACAAACTGGTCTACCCTTACGCTCTGAGCCGTGGAATTGGCAACACCAACGTGGCGTTTGATATCTTCCTTGAGCAACTTGAAGCACAAAAAATTAATGATGCAACCCTCGTTGAGGTCATCACCAAGGCAAAAGCACGCCAAGAAGCCATCGAAGGAAGTTTGTAGGAACGCCTTTAAAATCTCATTCAGATTGAAAACAGAAAAAGCCATGTTTTTTAAAAAAGCATGGCTTTTTCTGTTTTTTGCCGCAAAGATTGCCGCCTGCATC
>JBEITS010000078.1:0-5125 GCA_040374805.1 Campylobacterota bacterium
CAAGAGCGGCTGACGTTTCTTTTTCGACCGTAATACTTGGGTCGTTAAGACAAAGCTTTTCGATTGATTCTTTAAGTTCCTGAAAGTCTGTTGTATCAACGGGGTAGATCCCTGCAAACACCATGGGTTTAGCAGGTTTAAAGCCGGGAAGCGCTGTTACGGGATGTTTTGGATCAAAAAACGTGTCTCCAATGTGTGCTTCCTTAACCGTTTTCATACCGGTGATGATAAAGCCTACTTGACCAGCGTAGAGCGTTTTGTTGGCGATAGGGTCGGGGTACATCAGTCCAAGTTCAAGAACTTCATATTTTTCACCGGTGTAGGCAGAGGTTATGGTGTCGCCTTTGCTAATGCTTCCATCGATAACTTCGATAAGGCACACAACGCCGCGGTAGACATCAAACCACGAGTCGAACAACAAGATTTTAAGGTTGCCTGTTGAGTTTCCAGCAGGAGCAGGAATTTTTAAGATGATGCTTTCTAAAATATTATCGATTCCAATTCCACTTTTGCCGGATGCCAAAATAACATCGTCTGGGTCCATATCAAAGTTGGTTACAATTTCTTCGGTTACGCGCTCTGGTTGAGCGTTTGTCATATCGATTTTGTTAACGATAGGAATGATATGAAGATTTTGCTCAAAGGCTAAGTAAAAGTTTGCCATTGTTTGAGCTTGAATGCCCTGAGCTGCGTCAACCAAAAGCAATGCACCTTGGCATGCATACAAAGATCGCGAAACTTCGTAGTTAAAGTCTACGTGACCTGGGGTATCAATTAAATTAAGTAAATAAATTTGGCCTTTGTATTCGTAGAAGAGCGATGCTGTTTGCGCTTTAACGGTAATTCCGCGTTCGCGTTCTACCTGGAGTTTATCCAGAACTTGTTCGTTTTTGTTGCGGTCAGAGATGGTTCCACAGGTTTCGAGCAAGCGGTCAGCCAAAGTAGATTTACCATGGTCGATGTGCGCAATAATCGAAAAGTTGCGGATACGAGATGTAGGAAAGTTTTTGAGCTCAAGCTGAGCGATATTCATTTGCATAAAGGTGCCGTGCGTTCCGTTACATAGATTTTGGTTTGCTGAGTCCCAACAAATCGAGACACAGTTGCAACGTGCGACGCACGATGCAGACGATAACAATAGCATCACGAGTTGCTGCAACATCATCGGCAACTATGATGCGTGTGTGCGCATAAAAGTTGTGAAATAATGACGCAAGTTCATAGGTGTAATACGCCAGCATGTGTGTCTGGTTGTTGTTTCCTATAACTTCGAGCAAATCTTTGAGTGATAAAATTTTCTTGATAAGCGATTCAGCCGTTTTTGGGAAGGTGGTAAGAGTGGCTGAAGAGGTATTGCCTGCTAGTTGTTCATCAATAAATCCTGCAAGTTCTGGCATTGCTTCACGCGCTTTTGCAAGCAAGCTTTCTGTTCGAACATAGGCGTAATGAATGTAATAGACAGGGTTTTCATCATTCTGTTTGAGCGCTTGTTCAAGATCGAGCTCAAGGTGAGCATCGGCTTTGCGGTTGAGGTAAAAATAACGCGCAACATCACGCCCAACAGTTTGAATGATGTCGCTAAGTTGTTCAAAAGCGCCAGCGCGTTTAGACATGCGAACATAGACATCGTTCTTTTTCATAAGAACAAGCTGGTATAAAAGACAGGTTAGTTTTGAGGTATCAAGGCCGAGTGCCTTAAGCGAAGCATTGCGTGACGTTGCGTAGCCATGGTGGTCTTGGCCCAGAACGTTCACTAATTTGTCGTACCCTTGGCTTAAAAGATAGTTGTAATAGGCTGTATCGGGCGCCAGGTAGGTTAATGCGCCATCTTGTTTGCGTAAAACACGGTCTTTATCGTCCCCAAAATCGGTTGATCGGAGCCACAAGGCACCTTCAGCTTCATAGGTCATGCCTCTGGCGGTCAGTTCCGCTACAACTTTTTCTACGGCTCCCGATTGATGGATCGATTTTTCGGACGTCCAATGGTCAAACGTTACGCCGTATTCAGCGAGATTTTTTTTGATGAGCTTGAGCATGGCATCAATTGCGTACGCAGAGAAAAATGCGTCGTTTTCATCTTTTTTAGAGTCGCCTACCTCTTTAAACAGATTTTCGGCAGCGTCTTTAAGGTACAGGCCCGAATAGCAGCCTTCAGGGATTTCGCCTTCAATGCCTAGGCAGTTGAGGTACCGAATTTTGAGCGATGCTCCAAGCTTATTCACTTGATTGCCGGCATCATTGATATAAAATTCTCGTGTTACATCGTGCCCTAAGAACGTCAAAATTGAGCACAAAACGTCGCCAATAATGGCATTGCGTCCGTGCGCAAGGTGAAGGGGTCCTGTTGGGTTGGCGCTTACAAATTCTACTAAAACCTTAAGTTTTGGCAGGTTGGTAGACTTAAAAAAGTCTGAGCCTTCGGTTAGAAGATCGCAGGAGAATTGCTTCCAGGCTGCATCAGAAAATGTAAAATTTAAAAACCCAGGGCCGGCGATGGTACATGTTGTAAGAATTTCTCTGAGAATTGCATCCGCTTCAGAGTTTGATGTGAAAAAAGTCTGAAGTTCTTGGGCAATTGCGCGAGGGCTTTTTTTGGTAAGTTTTGCGAGCTGGAGAGCAACAGTTGTGCTGATGTCGCCATGAGAGCTGTCTTTATCGACATTTAAGATAAGTTCAACACGTTGAGCCTGCGACTGGTCGCACTTAGCTTCTAAAAGTAATGTTTGTGCTGCAGTTTCGAGAGCATGCCTAAAGGCAGAAAGAAGAGACATAGAGATTTTGAAGGCCTTATTCTATGGAAAAACCGTATGCCATGAAGATTATCACTAAAAATGAAAACTTTCTATGAAGGCAAAAGGTGCTTTATTGTCCTTCGTCTTTGTTGCGGTTTAATCTAGTGCAGTACGATTGAGCACGCCTGAAAGATTGTATGGTTAATAAAAAATGGCTATTTCTCATGCTTTTTGTGAGTGCCGGCTTGGGATATGTGTTGTTTGCTGTGTGGCATAAAAATGTGATTGTTGAGGTTGTTGAGCAAGAAGAAGCGTCAGTGCAGGTTGTTCCGTTAGAGGATTTTATTTCTGAGCCAGAGCTTAGAAGAAAGCTCGATAAATTTATTGATTTTCAGTGGAATAAATGTTCGCAGGCTTGGTTGCCAAATTCTTCGCAGGATGCAGGTTCTGAGCAATTTATTTTGTTTTATGCTCATGGATATCTTGGTCCTATCAGGGTGCATCCGCTTATAGTTGAATTTGCGTTTGCCCCTCTTGAGCGAGCGTTGCAGGATTTTACGTATCGCGTGTGCAACCCTGTGTTAGATAGTCGCCGGCAATATCAATCGTTTGCTCAGGGATATGATGTGTACCAGATAGAGCAGCATCTTACGCGTCTTATTGAAAAGCGTAATAAATGCTGTCCGGGGCTTCCTGTAATTTGTATTTCTCATTCGAATGGTGCTTCAACCTTGCTTGTGGCGTTATGTAGAAACCCTTTCTTGCAGCAGAATATTGCGGGAGTGATTTTTATGGCGCCGTATGCGGATATGATGGAAGTTGCCCGCGTTAAGCTTGTTTCTGAGATTTTGGGAGGTAAGCAAACAGCACGAAAAGCTCTTAAGGCCTTGGTTGCTCCTAATTATGATGCAAGTAAAATGACTCCTTTAGAGTATGTTCAAAAAGGGTTTTACTCGCACACGCTGCCTACGCTTTTGGCTCATCCAAAGCATGATCGTGTGGTTCCCTATAAAAATTTTGAACTTCTCAGGGCTGCATTTCAGGCAAAAGACAAGCAGGTGCAATTTCTTGAGCTTGAAAGAGACACGCATTATTTGCGGCGTCTATCTCTTCCGCTGCGTCAGGGAATTAAAAAATTTGTAAGCGACGTTCTTGAGCGAGTAAAAAAAGAACCAAAGATGGAAAAAGCTTAGGTTGCTGTAACGGTTGAATTGTGGGCTCTAAGGCTTCTTGTTTGTGCGATGAGCAAAGTATTAACGCCTTGAAAAAGGGGCTTGTGGTTGAATAGGTTGAAGCCTGAATTGCTTGCGGTTTTACCAAAAAATAGCTAAAACAAGAAAGTACAATTCTTGTAATTATTGGAGTTTCTATGTCGTTAAAGCACGCAACTGTGGGTGTTGAGCACGAGGGAACCATCCAATTACGCGGTAACTTCCTTCTTTTCTACGCGTTTGATGTCGGTGACGAGATCAATTTAAAAAAAATTCAGAATTCAAAGCACCTTCCAACTTTTGTGCTGCCACTTTCTTCTGGATTTAAAAATTACCATATTCCACTTTCGTTTCAGTTGGCCGACTGTGATCCACATGGCGTTCATCGTTCGCGAACAGATTGCATTTCAGCAAAAATTCACTCGTTTGGAGTGTTGTCGTTTTGCTACAAAATTCCTTTTGTAGGGACCTTTGAAGAGGTTAAAAGTAAGTTTATTGAGATTTCTGGCGTTTATTCTGAACGCGCAGAGGCCGATGCAAAGGCTGTCTTTGGGCTGATCTCTCATGCAACTGCAAAGCCGGTGTTTTTCAACATGGTGGGGCACTACAGCGCAGTTCAGGTGACTCCCGTTGAGTCGATTACTCCAGAAAGCTTTAAAGAGCAATTTGGATCGAGCATTGCATCGTTGCTGCGTTACGAAAAAGAATCGCTCTCTGACTACCAACAAGAAGCCGTTTTGGCGTCATCTTCTGCGTATTATGGCCAAGATATGGTGATTATCGATGGCGAAGCAGCCTTTATTTACGATGATGAATATTACGAAGTCTTGGAGTTTCTAGAGTTTGTGAATATTCAGCGGCTCGAACTTAAGTGCTTTGACCGCGCTTTAGACAATAAACTTAACAAGTTTTACAACTCCGATAGTGCCTATGAACTCTCCTGGGCGTCGTACATTCCGATGATCAAGGGCAAAGAAGACAAGCTGGTTGAAGAGCTTGCTCGTCTGCGTGTTGATATTTCGGTGATTGTAGATCGGCTTGAAGTAAGTATTAAAATGTCGGGCGATCCGTACCACGAAGAAATTTATTCAATGCTTGTTGAAAAGCGATTGATTCCGCAATGGCTCGAATCGGTTAACAAAAAACTGTCGATCATTCAAGACCTTTACAGCGTTTATAACG
>JBEITS010000030.1:0-9852 GCA_040374805.1 Campylobacterota bacterium
ATGTTGGTACTTGCTGTAAAGATAGGCTTGCTTGCAGTAATCGAAGAAACTGGCCCAAGGGATAGCTCATCTGCATCAACAACTTCAGCCAACGCAGTGATATCAGGGTCGGTAGCTGTATCGTACTGAGCAATATACAGACCACGAGTTGTTCCAACAGCAACAACACCCATGCCGCGATAGAGAGGCTCTAACGCCCACATACGCTCTGAAGCGCCAGCAGTTGCAGAAAGAACTGTAACGTTCGCCAATCCCAAACTAGCAGGCTCATCATCTGTGAATTTATTAGCTACCAACTTAAAGGCATAAACACCGCCTTTACCGATAGCGATAATAGATTCTGTGTGTGCTGTTTTTTCGTACACGGTGGTCATGCTGTAAATAGGACCTGTAATACCAGGAAGTTTAAGCCACGTCATATTTGCTGGAGCTACTGTGGTTGATGTAACGTCTTGAAGATCTTTTGGAACAGAACCTGTCCATCCGTTACCCGTTGCAGGGTCACGCAAGATTGCAATACCATTTTCACCACCAACAACAACCCAACCAGCTCTGCCAAGAGAAACTGCTGAACAATAGATATTGCCAACAGCCTGCAATGCCGCATCACTATTAAAGCACTTGTAGCCATAGATATTGCTTGCGTCAGGATTGTATTGCGTTGTGACATTAGCATCATTTTTATACTGCACATGTCCAAGAGCCACTTTTTTGTTACCTGTAGCAACAATTAAGTTAGCTGATGTTGATGGGTAGTAAACACCAGAAACAGCTACATAGCCTGTTGAGTTGGTATACGTGATTGCAGATGACATGGAATGGCTTGTAAGGTTATACACGCCACCATTGCCAGAGAAATCTGCGTTCAAGGCTGCTGCAAGTTTATCAAACGAACTTGCTGATCCTGGAGTTTTCCAAGAAGCAACCGCAGGAGAGCCTGAAGCAAGATCTACACCAATCACTTGGCCCGATGTTGCGTCAAATGCTACGTTTTGCATGGACGAAGAAAGCGATGCCACAGGAGCCCATGGGGTCCAACCAAGAAGTGCGCCGGCCGCAGAAACTGCAGTGGTCATAAACACACCCGCTTGACCAATAACTCCTGGTGGATTTGCAACAGTTACATAGACATCTTGGTCGACAACCTGAATATCAATGATCGCTGCTTTTGCATTCCAAGGAACAGTTCCACCAACCGTGAATAAATCAGGTCGATTTACGGTATCCCACGTTGTATCACTCTCTACTGCAACAGGTGTATATGCTGTTTGAGCAGCTTTACCAAAAGTTGCACCGGCCGTGCTAAAGATAGGCAAGGCGTACACACCACCGGTGTTAACGTCACCGGCATCACCCGTTAACGTTGCAGCCATCAACAAGATGTTGCGTGAAGTTCCACCATCTACAGGAGTATGCAACGAAGAAAGCTGCCAAATATCCTTAACAGTATCATTATTAGCTTGCCCACCCGGAACAACAAGACCTGAAGTAATAGTGGTTCCACTCAACTTCAAGAACGCTAGACCAGGATCATCACCTGAAGCTTTTTGAGCCCCAATATAAAGAACCTTAAGGGTGTCATCAAAATAAGCACATTGTGCTGCGGTAATGTTAGCGTCTTGTGGATTGACTATGTCTTTGTACTTCACAGAAGCAACAACAGTTGTCATATCTGAAGCCAACAATGCTTTGATAATGTCGTATTGACCATCAGCGGCAAGCGTTGTTGTGTCAGCATTAAACCCGGTAGCAAGATCTTTGTTTGTTGCATCAGGAATGAAGCAGAACAAGATAGGTGTTCCATCTAGTTTTGCACCACCCACAATCTTAAAGCACTTAGAAGCTGCCGGTGAACCTGCGCCATCTTTAAAGAAAGATGCCGTTGTCATAGCTGTAACCGTACCGTCTTCTCCCGAAACCTTAACAATCGTTGAACCACCCGGTTTTGGGGTTGTGCAATCATCTTGAAGCAAGTAGAAGCGATCTGTTACGCCATCGTGCGTGATTGTTGCTGTATCCCAAATAGCAACACCTGCACCAAGGGTCAACGCATCATCAGCCGCTTCCGTTGCAGCCGCATTAACACCCGTTGCAACGGCATAATTATGCACCGAAGACATCGAATGACCATCTGGTGTGCCGTTAGCACTCAAGATAAGTTGGCGGTTAACAGCATCAAACGCTGCAAGTTTACGCAAACGGTTACGTGACGTTGAAGCCTTAGCGTTTGCAAGACCCAACGAAGGCTGAACTTGCGTATACGCCGATCCAACAGCAGAATTCACATAAACAGAAGAACGATTGAGCACTGCCCATGCATAGGTTCCATTTGTTGCAAAGGCCGTCACATTATTCAACGTGGTATTTGCAAGGTTCTGCCATGCAGTCCATGAGCTCACAAAGTTACTTGCAAGAGAAGCAGTTGCTTTCCAAACATCGCTTGTGCCTTGGTTTGCGTTCCAAGTTGAAACATACACAACGTTACCACTAACCGCCATGCCGGTAATAACAGCACCTGGAGCAAGCGGGAACGGAGCATTTCCAACAACTACACGAGCCACAGAGGTATACACACCGGTTGCAGCTGGCGCAAGCCATGTCGTTGCCCTTCCAGCAGCAAGGGTGGTTGATGCACCTTGTGCAAGTTTACCCACTGTTCCTGCAACACCAGAAACTGTAGACAAGGCATATATATTTGTTTGCTCTTTAGATGATGCCCCAGCCTGAACAATCAAATGGGTTTTTGTTCCATCTGTCTGAATAGCCATACGGTGAATACGACTTAACTCTGCATAGCCCGTAGGAGTTGTCAAAGAACATAATGTTCCACCGGTGGTATTGTTAAGCGTTGTAAGAAGATCTGAACCATTAACATAAAAGCCGCAAATACCCAGTGTATCGTCAGACATGTACCCACCAAAGTAGAGCACTTTGGTTCGCGCATCCCAAACCATGGAAGTCAGTTTACGCATTTTGTTTGACATCATCGCAGCAGCATTACCGAGTTTTACACCCTTGCCCGTACCACTGAGCATATCCACTTCAGCAAGTGAATAATCGCTGATTGTTGCAGGAATTCTAAATGCACGAAGTCCAACGGTTGATTTTGACGTATCAAATTCACCTGTTGTAGGGTCTGCAACTGCAGCAAAAACGATTCTTGTAGTTGCCGAACCAAGCATACCAACGATCAACTTAACAAATCGAGACGCAGTATTCAGCGTAGCATCGGCCACTTCGCTATTAAGCGACATTGCGGGACCGGAAATATAGGTTTCTTTAGGATCTGAAGCCTTAATTACGGCAACAACAGAGCCGCCTACGCCTGTTTCACCCGCAAGTTGCATAATTGCTGCAACATACGTTTCTTCGCCACTAGAATAGCAATCCATTTCCCATACTTTTGCATTGTACAGTGGATTTGCAACAAGCGCTGACGCTGTATCATTTGCATCGCTATAAATGCCTGCAGGAGTTAAACCCGCTTTAGTGAGGGTTGCGCCCGTGTCACTTTGTGTGAACATCGAAATGGCATATTCGCCAGCACCTGTTTCTACAGCGCCCGAAAAGTATTTATTATTATTACCGTCATACGTTGAAGTAACACGGTATTCCCAACGACTTGTTTTATCATTGATATCTGGTGTAACAGGAACACTCAAAGCAAGCGATGTTGACGCCGCTGAGCACATTCCACTGAATGCTAAGATGCCAAAAAGCACCCTTACAATGGCCTTACAATTTCTCATATAAGCCTCCCCTTTGTCTTTATGTGAGTTCCACTACGGTTAAAACACTATTTTTTTGATATCGCGTGACACAATAGGTAATTTTGCCGTTCCACTCCTCCCCGAATGTCACTAGTCTTCGTACTGTGGCACTAAATACAATTTGATTCCAAAGCTGCGTTGAATACGCCAAAGAATGCCAAGTGTTATGCAAAAACTGCCTAAAACCAGTATCCAATAGCCACCATTCCCCTCCGAGAAAAACCCGGAAAATGCGCACTTTACTACGAGCCCGCACAGTGTGGCATAAAGAAACTTGAAAATGCAAACACCAACAAAAAATTGGAGCAGAAGGTTTTTTAAGAAGGACGCAAGCCTATAAAGCGGCCACTGAATCGAATGTTTATAGGCAAGAGCGCCACCCAAAATAAGTGACTTTAGAACATTCCGCAAAAGAGAGGCGATAGCCATAACATAAATGCCCATGTGCCCTATAAAAACATAGCTAAAAAGCGTACCTAAAAGAGTTGTTCCAATCACAACATACATAGGAAACATAATGTCATTTTTAGCGTAAAAAACGCTCATCATAATTCGGTTGAGAACCTGAAACGGAAACGAGACCAAAAACACAGTAAGAAGCAGTGCTGCGATATCCATATCGGCTGCAGTTGCGCGCCCCTTAAGCATCAGATCGGCAAATAACGGTTTAGAAACAAACATCATTACCGCCATCATGGGAAGCGAGAACCATGTTGCCAGCTTGGAGCTCTCGAGCAACAAAAACGTTAATCTTTTAGGGTTTTTGATTGCCGCTAAAGAAAAATGAGACAAAAGAACGGTACCTAAAGCTGCCGCCAAAACAGAATACGGCAACATCTGAAATCGGTGCGTGTAATACAACAACGTCACCGACCCTTTTGGCAAATACGAGGCAAGCCGTTCATCAAGAAACATGCTGCATTCAACTGCCCCAACACTAATCAGACACGGAATGCACCTGCGCAGAACAATTCCCAAATCTGCCAAACATTCACGCGTGGGAATCGTGAATTCAAAACCATGCCACCAATAGGCCAATGTGCTCGACAAAAGCTTGGCAAATCCAGCCAAAACAACCACCCACGCCATCGCAACAACAGGTAATTTGTAATGAATGCACGCAAAAAGCCCTGCAATGTAAACAGCATTAAAAACAAGCGGACCCATGGCCGGAATAAAAAAGTGATTAACAGAATGCAACGCACTGGCAACAATGTTGCAGCTCGAGAAAAATGCAATAACAGGAAACATAATGCGCGCCAGGGGGACCGTTGAAGCCACTTGCTCTGCAGAAAACCCTGGAGCAACAAGCCCTTTAACTACAAATTCAGGAAAAATAAGCACAATTAATGAGAGCAAAAATATTATGGCCTCAAAAATCACAAGAACGGCCGAAACAAGCTCAGAAGCTCTTTTTTTCCCACCCGTATGCGTAATTCTTACAAGATGAGGTAAAAGCGCAGAAATTATTCCTCCATCCTCAAAAATCTTTCTGAACAAATTGGGAATGCGAAACGCCGTAAAAAAACCGTCCGAAACAATGCCAACCCCAAACAATTGCCCTTGCATCGTCTCCCGCACAATCGAAAAAACTTTACTGACGCATTCTAAAATACTTAACGGTGCTGTTTTCTTGATAATAAAGTTTTTGCTAACCTGCTTTTTCATGACGAGCGCCTCCTTGCTGTTGTTCGTGTATACTGAACGACGTACATGTTTTGTAGCTTATCCCAAGAACTCCCTTTTTAAAGGCTCCCATGTCAAAAACCTTTAAACTTCATTACCCTTTTCAGCCCTCGGGTGACCAGCCTGCTGCCATCAAAAAACTTACCGACCAGCGCCCAGGCCAATCGGTGCTTGTGGGAGTCACAGGATCGGGCAAAACATTCACACTTGCCAACGTGATTGCCAACCAAAATAAGCAGGTACTTATCCTCTCTCCCAACAAAACATTAGCAGCTCAACTTTACGAAGAATTTTCACTCTTCTTCCCCGAGAATAAGGTCTGTTATTTTGTGAGCTATTACGATTATTACCAGCCCGAATCGTACATCGCGGCGCAAGACATTTATATCCCTAAAGAAACCAAAGTTAACCCCGAAATCGAACGCTTACGGGTAGAAGCAACCGCTTCAATTATCACCCGGCAAGACACCATTGTTATCTCATCGGTCTCAGCCATTTACTCTCTGGGCAACCCAACCGATTACAAAACTATGGCAATGCACCTGGAAACCAACCAAAAAATCTCGCGCAAGGCGCTCATTGATGCCTTAATTGCTATCCAATACAAACGGAACGATGTTGAGCGAGAATCAGGCTCATTTCAAGTTCAAGGTAACGTGATAACCATTATGGTTCCATACCTCAAAAACGCACTCAGAATTGAGCTTTTTGGCGATGTTTTAGAGCGGCTCGAGTTCTTGGACAAAAAAAATTACACCCGCATGGGAACGGTAGAAAATGTAAGCATTTTCCCCGCAAAACATTTTGTAACAACCGCAGAAAATTTGGCCAAAGCCATTAAAGAAATCGAAAAGGACCTGGCGGCTGAACTGGCCAAGCAAGAAGATCTTGTGGTTAAAGAGCGCCTAAGAGCACGCATTGGGCACGATATTGAGATGCTACGCGCCACAGGATATTGCTCAGGAATTGAAAACTATTCACGCTATTTTGACGGAAGAGAGCCGGGCGGCGCTCCGCACTCGCTCCTCGATTTCTTCGAAAAAGATTTCTTGTTCATTTTGGATGAATCGCACATCGCAGTTCCTCAACTCAGCGCAATGTACAAAGGCGACAAAGCACGCAAATCTGCACTCATCGAGTATGGATTTAGACTCCCTTCGGCCTATGACAACCGCCCACAGATGTTTGAAGAAATCGAAACCTACTTCAAAGACACAATTTTTGTCTCTGCAACACCCGGCAACTACGAGCTTGCACTTACAAGCAATCCTCCTGTTGAACAAATTGTTCGCCCAACAGGGATCCCCGACCCTGTAATCATTGTCCAACCTCGCACCAACCAACTTACAGATCTGCTTGAACGCATCAAAGAAACAACCGCCAAAGGGTATCGCGTTTTGGTTACAACATTGACCAAAAAATCTGCTGAAGAATTAGCTTTTTACTTTGAAGAAAAAAAGATTAAAAGCTGCTACCTGCACGACGAAATAAAAACACCCGACCGCAGCGAAATTCTCTTTAAACTGCGCAGCGGAGTCTTTGATGTGCTGATTGGGATTAACCTTCTGCGCGAAGGGCTCGACTTACCGGAAGTTGCATTGGTTGCCATTTTAGATGCCGATATTCAAGGTTTTTTGCGCAACACGCGCTCACTTATCCAAACCATTGGCCGCGCCGCGCGAAACACAGAGAGCACAGTTATTTTCTATGCCGACAAAATTACTGATGCCATGCGCGAGGCTATGACGGAGACCGAAAGACGCCGCAAAATACAGCTCGCCTACAACGAAGAACACGGCATCACAGCAGCCAGCGTCAAACGAGAAGTAACCAAAAGCATCTCTGGCCTGCAACAAGCCATCAAAGAGGCTTCTAAAAACAAGCCTAAATCGCGCCAAGAATCGCACGATCGCAAGCTCACAACAGTTATTGAAAGCCTTAAAGAAGAAATGAAGCGCGCAGCAGCTAACTTGAACTTCGAGCGCGCGATAGAGCTCAGAAGTGAAATCTTAAAACTACAAGAGCAACTCAGCAAAGAAGAATCTTAAAGCGAAAATAGCGATGTCTCGCCATAGCCTTGGCGGCGGCGGATGAAAGGGCAATAGAATTACGTAGCGAGATCCTTAAGTTGCAAGACGAGCTTGGAAAAGAGTAATGAGGCACATTAATTATCTGCTTTTATACATTTTTTGCCCCTAAAATACCTTGCAATCCTATGATGCGATACACGGATTGTGAGGTATTTTTCAATCACTTATCTCCAACCAATCAGCATAATCCTAATTTTCAGCACAAAACATATAAAAACGACATAAAATGCATTCCTCTGCCCCAAAGTCTAAAAGTCCCCGCCGCTTCTAGATAAAACAACGGGGACCAAACAACAGATTTTGAGCACAACCTAACTTAGTATGCCCTGCCTGGGTAAAACGCTTAATAAACAGGTGCAGGTGTTGCAGCAAATTGTCTTCTTACTGGCCTATATGAAGAACGGCGCTTTCCGAGCAATTCTCGAGACTCTGCAATCATTTCTTCTCTTCGAGCAATTCGCTTTTTTGCTAAATCTTCACGTCTTTTTTTTGCAATCTTTTCTTCAAGGGTTGAAGAAGGGGGCGTAACAACTGCCCCGCTAGCAGCCCTAGCACGGGCACGCTCAATTGCAGCAAACGCATTAGGATAACGCGCCTTAAGAGCTTCTCGCTGTGCCGTGCACGCAGAGGCTAGCTCATCAACTTTCCCGACTAGTGGATCTACTGACTTACGTTTTTTGAGGTCTGCAACCAACTGCTTGGCTCGTTCGATACCCTTCATACGTGCTCTGTAAGCTCTTGAGCGAGCATCTTCTAAAGCCATTTCATCGCCTTCAAGAATTTCTCGCTGCAGCTCAAACAATTGCTTAAGTTCATCATGAACAGCCTTAAGGCTCTTTTTGTGATCTTCGCGATCTTTTTGTTCTGCTTGATGCGCAACACGTCTTTCTTGAACACGAGCAGCTACACCAACATGCCCAGAGGCCTTAGCGATCGCTACAAGTTCTTTTAATTCATTAGCCTCATCATTCAATTTAAATGTTACTTCATCGGTCTTTCCATCGCGCAAGGCCCGAACAAATTCCATGCGCTTAAGCATTGCTTGTTCTTCTAGTTTTGCAATTTCGTCTTCTTTTGGAGATCTAACAGACGCAGCCGTTAATGTTTTTGCACGCGCCACAGCACCTGTAAATGTACGATCCGCAACTTCAGCTTTTTCACGCGCATCAGCCAACTCTTTGGCAAATGCTTGCTGACTTTTTTCTGCCGCATCAAGAGCTGCCTGAGCAGCTGCTTTACGCTCTACAAAAACTTGCTGGGCATATGTTGCTTCTTTTAAAGCAGGAGTAGCCGAATGTGAACGCACTCGCACACGAGGCCTTACGGCAGCTTTTTTAGGCTCTGCAGCAACAACTGGTGAAGTTGCAGCAGGAGCTTTAACATGAGACCGAGTAACTCTTTTGGTTGAACGAGTTGCCATGCGATGTTGAACATCAATATCCATAGCAACAGGTTCTTGGGCATCAACATCCATAGCAACTGCATCTTCAGGCGCCGCAACATCAATATCCATATCAATAGAGTCAATATCCATAGCAACTACAGCCTGAGCTGCACCACGTTGTCTGCGCGGCCTCAAAGTTCTCTGGCTCGAACGCAATACCATGCGAGGCGCCTGAGCCGGTTGAATGCCCAACGTAACAGGTTTAGAGACTACAGGAGAAACAGGCAAGACAACTTTTGCTGCAACAGGCTTAACCAAAACTGGCCTCTGTGTCCTTTTCCAGTCAGGAAGATAAATTTCGCCATTCTTTAAAGCTCCACCAGGAATTTGTGCAGTTTTTTTCTCTTGAGATTTTGTTAAAACCTCCGCATCAAGGAAAACATCCTCGCCTTCAGAATCAGAATCTGAAAACGAAACTGAAGAACGACCACCAACAGAAGAAGGAGTGCCTGGGCGCGAAGGCAAAGCCTTCTTTACATCCAAAACAGCGCGCTTTGGCTCTACACTTCCCATAGAAACAGAAGAGCCTACCTCAACATCGTCTGGATGAGAGAAAACAGGACAAATCGAAACAAAAAAACTCAAAAACGCTAAAAAACGGATTTTTTTGACCATAAAAACAACTCCTAGAAATTACGAGCACATAATTAAACAGAATAAATGTTTTCACACTGAAACAAAAAAGCCACAAGTTCTGTGCCAAAAAAAGGCTGGTTTTGGGTATAAAACACCTAATCTCGACCCAAAGACCTTCTCTTTGGTAAGGTAAAAAAGAGAATGCAAGCCCTACAATCTTGTAGAACCGTGAATGCTTAGAAAAACTATCCTGCTAAGTTTTTTATGTTTTTTGTACGCCTCAACC
>JBEITS010000013.1:0-14324 GCA_040374805.1 Campylobacterota bacterium
ACCTACTGCTGCCGCTTCACCCAATAAACGATCTAAAATAGAGCGCTCAGCTGACATCCTCATGAGAGTCACATCTGCTTGCTCTGCTGCTGCAACAGGTGAAACAGGGCGAGAAGGATCTTCTAAATCATGATCCCCATCACCTAAAACATCCGCTACCGATGGACCGCGTGTCGCATGAACAGCTAAAGCACCGCCCGTTGAAATTGTTGTCGGTGCTGGAGCAGGTGCTGAAAGAGGATTCATTAGGGCATGTCGGGATGGAGCGGCAGAAACCACGGCAGGAGCCGGAGCAGTTGCTGGTGGGTAAACAGGCGCTAACGCCTGAGCTACAGCAGTTTGTAATGAAGATGGAACAAAACCTTGAGGAACGCCGCCAAACGAGGACCCAATAATTAGACTTGATCTAGAAAGAACAGTCACATGAGCTGGCGCTGCGGCCGGAGCAGGTGCATCAAAAGAAGATTGTTCGCAAACTGGAGCTGGGACACCCTGAAAATCACCCCATTCTACGTCATCAGCATCGAGGCCTCCTGGAGCTGTTGAAGCGCCTGCAGGGGCTGGGGGTTGATGAGGCAGACTGGCACCTGAGTGTGCTGCGGGAGCGGGTAATGGCGCCGTCACTAAACTTGTGCTTGAAGGTGCTGGAGCTGGTGCTGCCACCGGGGCAGCGTTTTGATCAAGATGATGAGTGGAAGGGGGTCCATCATTCAAAGGAATCATAACTAACCCATCAGCGTCATCTTCTGGAGCTGTTGGAGCTGTTGGAGCTGTTGAAGGGGCTGCAGGTCTAGGCTGAGAAGAAAGAAGGGGTGCAGACAGAACAGGGTTTACAGCCTCAACATCTAGAGGATCGGTACCTGTGTGAGCAGAGGAATTAGAAGCCGAAAGATTTACAACAGGCACTCCACCTTCTGATAACGCGCTAGGAGTGCCGGGCGTTGCTGGAACGAGCAAAACGGGTACAGATGCTGTTGAGGCAGATGATCCAGCGGCTGCTAGAGGTTGATGAGGCATTCCTGTGGACCCACCAACCGGTGCACCTGCGGCAGGTTCTGGTGTAGAAGGCGTTAAATCTAAAGCTCCAGCTGCTTTGCCAGTCGTTGATGAAGAACCAGGCTGAGGCGCAGTTTTTTGAGCTCGTAACTTTTGAACACCATTCACACCCAAATGGATCAGAGAGGGAAGAACTAACGCAAGCAGGGCTGCATCGATAAGATAATTTTCTTTTCCAAAAGCTTTGGCACGCGCCCAACGCGATAGAGCAAGCCCATCTTTTGTTTTTGGTGCAACAAAAACCTGTGCAAGTTCCGTCCATTTATTCACGGCAGCTTGCGCATAAGCACGGCTAGCATTCTTAATTTCTTGCCGCGTAGGAAGCATTTTTTTAGGCTTCAAACGCACATTTCTGACGGGCGAAGCAGCCAAAACCTTGCGCGCATCCACTCCAATTTTAGTGGCAACCAAAAGGGCTGAAGCAACAGCAGAAAACCCCGCCGTTCTTTTAATCGTCCACGCTGCAACAGGTGCTTGGCCAACAAGGCTCAATACCGCTGTTGCCAGCATAATTTTTCTATACATTTTTTTACTCATTTTTCTGCCTTCTTAAGGGTTCTAAAGATTTATCAGAACATTTCTGCATACAAGAGACGCATACACAAAAATTTAGCAGGTAATCACAAGAAAACAAAGTGGCCACCCCCCCTACATCGCTTTAATTCAAAAACGCAGCATTTTATGCCCTAAAACCTGCCAAAAAGCATGCTCATTGCACCACGCCTGCCCAAAAAGAGACATGGACGAGCCTGACAACCTGCCGTAAACTAAACTATTCAGAGTATAAAACTATTGAACAAGGCCTGTAATAACGTATGGAATCCGTCCAACATTTTGCACGAACGCTGCGCCCTACAAAACTATCTGAGGTCATTGGCCAAGATTTTGTTGTGAGCATGCTTCAAAACAGCTTATATCTTGGGCGTTTTTTCCCTGTTTACTTGTTCCATGGCCAACGCGGATGCGGCAAAACCACGGTCGCTCGTATTATTGCCAGCATGATCAATTGCAGCCAACTGGAAGCGTTTAGGCAAAATCCTCGCGGCACCACCTTGCCCTGCCAAACGTGCCCCTCATGCATTGCCTCCACCGAAGGCAACCACCCAGATTTTATAGAAATCGATGCGGCATCCCACACAGGCGTTGACCATGTTCGAACTATTTTAGAATCTGCGCACTACCTTCCCCTTCTTGGAAAAAAAAAGATTTACCTTATTGATGAAGCCCACATGTTGAGCAAAGCGGCCTTCAACGCCCTTCTTAAGATGCTGGAAGAACCACCCTCCCAAGCACTTTTTATCTTGGCAACCACCGAAGTTGCTAAAATCCCCATCACGGTTAAATCGCGCTCCTTCCAGGGGATTTTTAATGCGCCTGAACAATCTGTGGTAGTTGAATACCTCAAAAAAGTTGCTGGCGAGCATGGAATGACGCTCGATGATGAAGCAGCTCATCTTATTGCAACCAAAGCCGACAGATGCGTCCGCGACTCACTTAATTTGTTGGAGCAGCTCGGCGCTATCGATTCCACCATTACGGCCCAAACCGTCACACACGTTTTGGGACTGCCCGACAAAGTAAGCCTTATAAACATCATGAAAGCCGTAATAACAAAAGACCAAACAGCTCTTTTTGAAGCTCTCAGCTCCGCAAAACATTCAGACAAAAATCCAATATCGTTCTGGCACGCTTTGTCAGAAAGTTTTCAATCGCTCGTGCGCGCGTCTTTTAACGCTCCTGGATTGGGAATTTTTGCTTCAAGCAGCCAAGAGCTCAAAGAAATAGCAGCCCTTTCAACGCCCGATCAACGAGCCTACATCAACACACAGTTTTGGAACGCCGAACGCATTTTTAATGTTACTACCTCAAAAATGCTGTTTATTGAGCACTTTTTAAGTTCTTTATGCAATCCGCTTCAGCAGCAGGTCAACGCTCCGCACAAGGCGCCCGCCCCAGCAGCGCCCGCCAAGCCTCGAACACATGTCCAATATTCACCACCTTCAAGCTTTCCCTCTCAAGAAACTGCAGCACAAACACCCGAAAACTTAGTGCCAAAGACAGCCCCAAAACCAGAAGCAAATCCTTTAAAAGCGACTGAAGACAACCCTTCATGGCATGCATTTTTGGCCGAACTCAGCGTCAACCCGGATAAAATTCCGTTTGGGATTTTTAAACAAGCCCAACCTATTCTTAATGGATCGTCCCTGGTAGTTGAGATCCCCAATTTTAATGCATTCTTAGAAGACCAGCTCAATGACCGCTCGGCCAGCTGGAAAGACTGCCTAAAGCGCCACATGAACATGGCAACTTCATTTGCCCTGCGCTCTGCACCACCCGCCCAAAGCACCCCAAAGACCGCAGAACCTGCACAAAACCCTACATTTTCTTCTCGGGCACTCGCCGAAGGGCCCACGACTGATTTGATAATGAAGTACTTCCCTGGCAAGCTTGTTTGACGCGCACCGCAACACTCAACCAGCGTTATCCAAACAACCCATTCAAGAAGCCAACCTCTATTCAATACAGCCGCCCCATCCCCGCGTGCATCATGTGACCAACAAAATCCTGCAAGCCCCACGCTGTAACAGTTGGAGCCATCTTAAAAGACCCTTTTCCGGGATGAATAACATACAGCTCATCCAAAGCCAGATCTTCTTGGGCAATTTTCATCGAAAGAGTAATTTTAGGAGCGTCTGTGTACTTAAATTCAAACCCAATGCGCTTTCCATCTCGCTGAAGCAACAAATCTAGCTCTGCTCCCGATTGAGTTCCCCAAAAAAAACATTCTTCGGGCTTTGTTTTATACACACGCAAGATTTCTTCGAGCGCAAACCCCTCCCAAAAAGCACCTAAGCGTGGAAACGACTGAAGTTGCTTTGTGTCTTTTATCCCCAACAGGGCATGCAAAATGCCGCTATCTCTAAAATAGATTTTGGGAGCCTTCACCTGGCGTTTACCAATATTTTCAAACCATGGATGCAAGGTCCGCACCATAAAAGTGCCTACCAAAATATCTAAATATTTTCTTACCATATGATCGGTAATACCCAGCGAACGAGCAATCTCACTAAAATTTGCAGCCTGACCGTGGTAGTGGCACAACATCATCCAAAACCGATACACCTGCTGCGCTGGAACATTAAATCCCAAACTTGGAATATCCCGCTCCAAAAAGGTCCTGATATAACTTTCTCGCCACAGAAAGCTCGCATTAATCGATGTCGCCAAAAACGCCGGGGGAAAACCACCCCTCAACCACAGCACATCAAAATCATCTAGTTCGAAGAGAGAAAAAGGGAAAAGCTCAATGTACCCAATACGGCCGGCAAGCGTCTCGGAAGATTGTTGAAATAAATCACGAGAAGCGCTGCCCAAAATAAGCAATTTTGCCTCTGGATGTGTATCCACAAGCACACGAAGCACAGGGAAAAGCTCCGCACGTCGCTGAACTTCATCAATAATAATAAGCGATCCTGGGGTCATAAGCGGTGCAAGCGAAAGCATTGGATGCTCTAATTTTGCTAAATCATACGGATTTTCTAAATCAAAATGATGTACCAATTCTTTAGGGAAAGTCTCTGCAAATTGCAGTGCCAACGTTGTTTTACCAACCTGCCGCGGCCCAAGAAGCGCACAAACTCGATGAACCTCAAATTGTTGTACGATCTCGTTAAAATATAACGTTCTCTTCATAAAACCACTCAAAACGCCTTGTAAATTTTGAATCGATTTATAATTTACAAGGCATTATTGGCATTTGCAAAGAGTTTCACACTACACAAAAAGCCTCTAGATCGAATAAAAAGAAAAAGCCCCTGTAAATTCCAAATTCATTTATAATTTACAAGGCAATCGCCGCTCATTACGCAAGACCTGCATTTTTTAGCCCGCCGCCAGATTTGATAACAAAGAACTTCCCTGGTAGAATTATCCGATGGGTGTTTGCCTGTTTGGCTTACGGGTCCGCCTCCGCACAATGTGCTTCGGCGTGACATCGCGCCTTGGCTCCCATGGAGCAGCGGCGGATGCACATCTTCCCATCCCAATAACATTATAAAATGTGAGAAATTTACTATGGCCAGCACGCGTCATAACGTGCCCGTGGTCGTCCTTTTTGGTCGGACGAACGTCGGGAAATCAACTATTTTTAACCGCCTTTCGAGCGGTGCTCGCAGCCTTGTGTTCGACAGAGAACACGTCACACGCGATCCGATTGACGATCTTGTTGAATGGAACGATAAAACCTACAAATTGGTAGATACCGGGGGCGTTCCGCTCCACCAACCTCTTTCTGCTATCGATCTTGCCGTGCGCAAGCGCATCGAAGAAGCGTTAGCCGCAGCAGCTCTCATCGTTTTTGTGTGCGATGGCGCTGAAGGACTCACCTCAGAAGACAGGCAGCTTGCCCAAATCGCCCGAGCAAGCGGCGTTCACACCATGCTGGTTGTTAACAAAATCGACAACATGGAACGTGAGTTTGCGGCAATCGAAGAATTTTCTACGTTTGGCTTTAAAGACATGCTCACCATTTCGGCCATCCATGGCCGCGGATTTGCAACCTTTCTTGAGCGCATCAGCGCATCAATTCCCGCTATAACCAAAGAAATAACACCCGATGAGCCAGAATACCGTGTTGCTATTATCGGCAAGCCTAACGTTGGCAAATCATCCCTTTTAAATCTTTTGGTGGGCGAAAACCGCTCCATGGTTTCTGATATTGCCGGAACCACGCGTGAAGCAATTCGCAGCAACCTCACCATTCATCATCATCTCGTTGAATTTGCAGACACAGCAGGAATCAGGCGCCAACAAGCGATTACCGATCCTCTTGAGCAGCTCATGGTAAAAACATCTTTTAAGGTTCTTAAAGATGCAGATCTTGCGGTTCTCATGTGCGATGCCTCAGAAAAGCACATCACCGACCAAGAACTTAAACTTCTGTTCTTTGCGCATCGCGAGCATAAAGCAATTGTTCTTGTGATCAATAAATCTGATCTCATTACAGCCGAAGAAAAAGCCGCCTTCTTGCACGATTTAGAGCAATACGAACACCTCACCAAGAAATTGCCAATTATCTGGACTTCGTGCATTACGCATAAAAACATCAGCAAAATCCGTGAGACCATTAACCAAGTCCGTGAGCGCTGCAAGCAAGAACTTGATGTTGTAACCATCAACAGCATTATCAAAAAACAACTGGCTAAAGTTCCTCTGACCTACAACGGCGAAGAAATTAAGATTTACAACATTCGGCCATTTA
Source organism: Campylobacterota bacterium (assembly GCA_040374805.1). Classification (GTDB taxonomy): domain Bacteria; phylum Babelota; class Babeliae; order Babelales; genus VHBT01. The sequence continues at coordinate 6,317 of JBEITS010000013.1, forward strand.
AAAGCTCTGTTCCATCGCTTGTTGTGCACACCAACCATCCTGAATGGATTCGGCCGTCGCACCTGGCGTACTTTGAGAATGTTGTTCGCAAACAATACGATCTTATTGGATGTCCCGTGAAGTTTATTGTTCGCGGAAACAACAGCTAAATTTTACATAACGTACCATTAAAGGGGCAGAGAAAAACTGCTCCTTTAATGGTACACGCAGATTGCCCAACCCAAAACCACCCAGAACAGATCTTTCTAAACTCTTTTAATTCTCAAGAGCTCAACTATACTAAATCTCGATCACATCTAAGCCATGCGGCTTGGAGTGAAGCGTTCTGAAGTACTTGCAATAGGAGCAACGTGCAATGAAAATCAAATTCATGTTTCAAGGCCTTGAACGAACAGAGGCAATCGAAGACCATATCAGCAAACGACTTGCCAAGGTTGATGAATTTATCAAAACAGAAGAAACCCCAAAAAACGTTGATGTTCACATCAAGAAAGACGCTTCAGTAAAAATTGAGCTCATGCTTACCAGCAAAAATTTCCACCTCGATGCGCACAGCACCGATTACGATTTGTACCTTGCAGCTGACCAGGCTATAGAAAAACTTCTCATACAAATAAAAAAACAAAAGGCAAAACTGCGCGACATGCGCCACGATAGCGGCCTCAAACGCGTCATTCAAGGCGGCAACGAGGTTATAATCGACCCCGATGACATTGAATTTGACGATTAATGTCATCTAGATAAAACAAAAAACACTTTTTCTGCCGACTAGCAGACATTAATTTAAAAGTACCCTGCAGATTCATAGTTCGACTATGAATCTGCAGGGTACTTTGCTATAAACCCGCTTGCTATCGCCACCACCTCTAACAAGCACGTCACGATTCCCCACAAACGAGGACAAGATCCTTCATTTCACTTCGGCTCATGTGCTGTAATGAACGCATGTTTATTTTGCAAATACAGAGAGAAGCCGTATGAAAACACTCACACTTAAAAAACCCCTACTCTCCTTTGCTCTTGCGCTTGGAATTATTGCGTTGGGAGGAATTGGCTTTACGTTTTTCCATAAAAAAAAGCCAAGCAAAGCCACAACACCTCCTCAGCTCACTATGGTTTTTGTAATTGATCAATTTGCCTATCATTACCTTTATAAAATTAGGCCATTTTTAACCGGCGGACTTAAAACACTCTTGGACAAAGGAACTCTTTTCACCCATGCAACACACCCACATGGCGTTCCATCAACCGCCTGTGGACACGCAGCTATTGGATGCGGCGCCTACGCAAAACACCACGGAATTATAGGCAATGAATGGATTGGTGAAAACGGAGATATCATTGAATCGACGTTTGATACCCCAGAACATGCAGCCATGTTTAAACCCAATGGCGATGTTTACACAGATAAAGGCGCATCTTCCAAACAATTAATGGTTGATAACCTGTCTGACTCGTTTGCTCTTACCGCAGCCGGGCCACAAACTAAAAAAATGGTCTTCTCGTTCGCATTCAAAGATCGCGCAGCCATTATGATGGGCGGAAAAATGGGTAAATCTTTCTGGTTCGATGAAAAAGGCAACGGGCTAACTTCCAGCAAAGCCTATTTTGACAAACTTCCCGCCTGGCTGATTGACTACAATAAACACAACGCCCCTGTTTTTGGCAAAGAAATGCAATGGAAGCCCATCCACAAACTCAACAGCCCAGCCTATGACTTTGCTCAAAAAGATAATTATGCTCATTGCGCCATGGGGCCACTCTTCAACAAATCCTTCTCACTCAAAAACCCTGGAGTAGGATCGAACGACGATCCTTACGAAATGTTCGATAAAACACCCCATGCCGACGCCTTTGTGGTGGGAGCGGTTAAAGAATGTCTTACACAAAATTTTACCGCAAAACCTGATGAATCATGCTTGTTATGGCTTTCATTTAGTTGCTTAGACCTTGCCGGCCACTATTATGGGCCGCACAGCGTTGAAGCGCTTGATATGGTTTACCAAATCGACCAACGCATCCAAGAACTTTTAGACTTTGTGGAAGAAAAATACCCCGGGGTAATCCCTCTTGTGGCCCTCACTGCTGACCATGGCGTGATGCCCATCCCTGAAGTTCTCAACGATGAAGGCTTTAAACTGCCGATGCGTATTGACGCAAAAAAACTCGTCGATGAACTTAACACGATTGCTCACGTTGAATATGGCATAGAAAAAATCATCAAACTTACCAAATCGCCTCAATTTTTCTTCGATAAACGCGCGCTTAAAAAACTTGCCAAACCTGCACGCAAAGCACTCACCGAGCGCCTTGCAAATGTAATGCGCGAAAAGCCCTACATCAAACGCGTCTGGACGCATTACGACACAGCTCAGATGGAAAGCCAAACAGATTTTTATACCGAGCTCTTCTTTAATCAACACTACAAAGGCCGCTCGCCACACCTCACCTGCCTGACCGCCCCGTACCACATGTTAACTACCCACAAAAAAGGAACTTCGCACGATACGCCGTATCTTTATGATGTTCACGTGCCACTGGTTCTCTGGCATAAGGGCTTTATTGAGCACAAAACAATTACCGATCCCGTGCGTATTTTGCAGCTTCCAATGACCCTTGCACACATTCTTAATGTTCAATGCCCTTCAGCCGACGAACGCGACCCGCTACCCGAAGTGCTCAAAAACTACAGCAAAAAAAAATCGAAGAAAGCCAAAGACAAATCTAAATAAATCGCAAAATTAGGGTAGAAATGGCTACTTAGTTTCTCACTGAATAGCTTTTCTACCCCTAAAACATCAATTTTTCTTAAAAACTACATCTTTTTTAAAAACCGTAGATACTTGTCTGCAAAACAGAACAACACGCTACAGTTATAAACATAGATCGCACACAAACCATAACCGTTTAAACGTTACATTGTGCTGCAAAACCGTACGAAAATCATCATAAAAAAAGGATGTACCCTATGAAAATGTCGAAAAAATTAGCTGTTGTTTTAGCAGCAGGAATGCTTGCCCCTGCAGGCAACCTAGCTGCAGCAAGACTCACTCTTCCAACAACCGAGCAAATCGGTGAGGCGATTTTACGTATCCCCGAAAGAACTCAAGCCGGAGCTACCTGGGTCGCCGAAAAAGCATCCCATGTATATGATCGCGCAACGCCCCTACATACCTTTGTAGGCACGTATCTAGCCCCCGTAGCTAATCAATTTGATTTTGCCTTACACAAGACCACACCTCCAGTCACAGGTTCAGGTTCAGCAACCACTTCGCATGATCCCTACAGAGACACCTCAGCTCCAGCAGTCCCCTCAGCTTCAGCAACAAGTCAAGAGAAGCGCACAAGACTCCCAAAGCTTCATCTCCCTGCTTATGGAAACGTTTTAGAAGCGCCAGAAAGTCTTTCTCATTCAAGAATTTTTAGCACCACCATTGGTTCTGCAGTTCTAGCAAACGCCCTTATTTCAAAGAAAAACGGTCTTCTTGAAGTTGCTGCAAGCGCAGGCTTTTCCGCCCTGGGAACAGGTTTTGCACTACAACAGCTCAATAAATCCTATACCTCGACATCGACAGGAAATGAAAATCAAGCAGTCGCCTACAAAACATTTGCATTGCTCGGATACCTCGCTGGCCAAAATGGCAACCAAGTCGTTCGATGTATCAACAAAATTTGTTCAGACAAAAACATTTTAACAGCTCTTGTAACGGTTCCCTGGGCAGCTCTTAAAGAAATTGCTAGCCGCAAAAACAAACGTGAACTTAAGGCTGCGCTCTTTGCAACGCTTGCACCGATTGTAAACTTGTACATCGATACCATCGCTCCTAATCCCTACGGATCAGCAGATGCAAGCCATAAAAATGTAGCTGCAATTACCTCTATTCTTGTAGCTGCACTCATCTAACAAACAGCCACATAATCTTAGCTCAAACAGCACAAAAGGCCTCTTCGGATTTGAAGAGGCCTTTTTGCTATCTACCAAGGTAAAAATTAATCATGCATGCGCAAATTTCTCACGGACGCGAAAACCCGAGATGTTGTAACCACGTTGAAAAACTATTACTCAGAGAATCCACCGTATTTATTCCCACACACATGTAGCGCGCAACCATGCCCATCCACACAAGCTGAATTGCCATAGGCACTGGCGGAATCTTCTTCCCTTGCGCCATTGCTCTCTTTTGCCATTTCTCCATCACAAGCACAGCCAAAATATCGGCCACACCAAGAGCAGCACAAAGTTTGCGTCCTTCAGACGTTGTAAGGTTAAGGTAGCGCCCTGAAACATCCTTAAACAACCTTGCTATCCCAAGCGGGCACACCTTGCCTTCAGAAGCACCAGCAGCCACAGGACACGTAGCATTTACTATCGCTGAAGAACCCCTGCTCAAACTGCCTGCCGCGCTCACACGAAGCGCACCCAAAAACATCAATCCTGCAATCACTAAACTTTTTCTAACCATGAAACCCGTTAATACTCTTTTTAGTCCGTTTTCTAAGGCTCTAATGTAGCCAAAACGCAACATATTCCAATGGTTAAACGCGTAAAAACACGCACCATTTAAGGTGAAAGGCAGAAGTTTATCTAATTCCGCCTACTTGCATCAGCCCGCAGCAACAAAAATGGCCCAGGTTTTTTAAGACCCAGGCCATTTTAAATTTGATATACAAAAAAGAGACTACGCTTGTTGCGGCTCAGTTGTATCACCTTCAACAGGAGCAGGTTGCTCTGCCGCTTGCTTCTTTAAAGCTTCTTGCTTTGCAGCTTTTCGTTTATCCCAGCGCGTTTTAATGGTTTGCGTAACATCGTATAACGTGTTTCCCGCAGCAAAAAAACCAGAAACACACGTCCCCAATACAGCAATAACCATAATCCTCTTGGCACTGGAGCGAGCAAAAAAAGCTTCTTCCTTAGTTTTTTCACTGATAGCGGCACCAACAAATATAACAGCACCTAACGTTGCCAAAGGATAGGCTAACGCATCCCACCCCGCACGATTATAGAGCGAAAAACGTTCGTTTTGCCACACAAGCGCTGCTTTAGCTCTTTGCCCCAAGCCTGCTTGAGCTGCAGGAACAAACGTCAAAAGGCCAACCATCAACAACACATATTTTTTGAACATGTTCATCAGATTTCTTTAGAACAATTTATAGACAACACAATTTTACGCCAAACCATAGAAGCCATCAACGCCCCCACGGCGCCGCTCACTAAACGCGCCATATTTAGCAAAAAAACACGTGCTCAGGCGCTTAAACAGGCTTACGTCTGGGCTGGAATATTGCCCACCTGGATGCGAATATATTCACCCGCATCAAGATAGCGCGCAATTGCCGCTGCTACCTCTTCTGCGGTGAGCGCATCAATCTGAGCTAAAAAGCGGTTGTAATAAGCTTCATCAATGCGATTGCTCTCCAAGGCCATAAAATACCTGGGCTTGCTCAGAACGCCCGAAACCGAAGCTGCAAAAGCTGCTCGCACCAACATTTTGGCATTAGCAAGCTCTTGCTCTGTCACCGGTTTGCGCATGTCTTCTGCCATAAATTTCTCAAAACACGCATGAACTTGCGGCAGCAACTCAGGCCCTGACTGGGTGTACATCCAGTCAACGCCCGTCAAGACGCCTGCTCCTTGAGCAAAATGACCACCAATCATATAAAACAACCCTGTTTGTTCTCGCAAAGAGAAGATGCGGCCACCATTGCCACCATGCAGAACTTCGCTTGCTAGCACAACAGCAGGAAAATCTGGGTGGTGCCGCGTGATAGGCGACTGACGCGCATACATAATCCACACTTGGTCTTTAGCCGAAAGACTATCAATATTGCCCTTAAGAGCTTCTACACCGTTAAAAGGTTCAACCACAAATCCTGAGCTGGAAACCTGTGCAAAAGCGTGCGTGAGCAGCTGCTGCAAGACAGGCATATCAATATTTCCAACAACCGAACAAACCATAGATTTTGGATCAAAATAACGTGCAACGTAGGCGCGAATATCATCAACCGTGAGCGCTTGAATGCGTGCAATTGCATCATCATACGACCAATCACAGATTGTGTTGGGGTACAAACTTTGCGAACGCAACCTTCTGGCAACAGCATAAGAATCATTTTTTTGCATCATAAAGTCCGCAACATATTGGGCTTTAAGTTTTTCTAAATCTGCAGCATCAAACTTAGCTGTTAGAACTACCTCAAAAAGAAACTTCAGCGCCGGAACAAAGCTAGAAGAAAGCGAGGTAACCGACCACGATGTGCCATTCAGCGAAACATTCACGCCATTCTTATTAAAATAATCATGTATTTCTGTGCGAGAATGCGCAGCCGAGCCCTGGAGCAACATGTCACTTACAACGCCCAAAACAAGCGAATCTAACGAACCAGAAAACTGCTCATCATCTTTATGCTGCATCGCAAAAACACAAATATCTGAAGACGTATCTTTATTCATAACAAGCAAGGGGCCGTTTGCCAGCTGCTCACGCACATCAGCTTGAGGCAACACAACTTCAACATGCTGCGTTGGGGGGTAATCTGCTGGCACATCGGTTACAACAACCGGAGCTGTGCGAACATGCGCTGCAAGAATTTTTGCTTCAAGCTTTTGCTCTTCTTCTAAGCTGCGAACATGCGCCTCGCGCTCACTTTCTGGCAGGGGAACAAGATCTACACGGCACATAGATTCACGCGTAAGATGAGCAGACGCAAAGGCCTTAAGATCGTCAACAGTTACTTGAGCCAGTTTTTCTACATAATTAAAACAATCATCAAGATCGTTTGAGGCAACATAGCGAAGCAACCAATTGTAGTGAATTCCACCCGGATGACCATTTGCGCTAGCAAGAGACTCTATCGCCAATGCATGGTTCAAGCGCGCAGTTGTAACAACACCCTGCAAATAGCTTTCTGCAACCCCTGCTGTACAAAATTTTTCGAGCTCTTGTGTAATCAAGGCAATACATTTTTCTGTTTGCCCAGGCAGTGGATAACAAACAATATGGAAATATCCACCGCTCAAATAAGCTTCGGACGTATCTGCACCAACCGCTTGAGCACATTGTTCTTCATGAACCAAGCGGTGAGTAAGAAGCCCGTTTTCTGAACCTGTAAGAACTGCTGCCAACATATCAGCATGGTAATTCAGCGCAGAAAATCCTCTAGGAAGTGGCCATGCAAGACGCACATAATCTGTTGCACGATCGGCATAGACAATTTTATGAAAACCAAGATTCAAGGGATACTCTGTTTCAGCAACATTCGGCAAATCAACCGTTCCCGGTTGCAATACGCCAAGCTCTGCCTCAGCTGTTGCAAGAGCATCAACAAGATCTAAATCGCCCACTAAAAACAGCGTTGCCTTGTTGGGCTGGTAGTATTTTTTAAAGAAGTTTTTAAGCGTATCCGAAGTAACATTTGCAAGATCGGCTTTGTACCCAATAACGCAGCAATGATGTGGATGCTCAAAAGGAACCATTGTGCGCACAAGCTCTTGTTCCGATTTATTTGCAGGATTATCTTCACCCATGCGCAATTCTTTAATAACAACCTTAACTTCAGACGCTAAGTGCTGCTCATCAAACAACGCATTCTGCAAACAGTCGGCAAACAAATGCAAAAACGGCTTCCAATTATCTTTATTACTTTCAATGTAATACGACGTTGCATCGTGCGAGGTCCAGGCATTTCCCGAAGCGCCGTAACGCTTGCATACATCAAAATAATTTTGCTCGCTCAGCGATGGAGTTCCCTTAAAAATCATATGTTCAATAAGATGCGCAAGACCTTTTTCGCCTTTTTCTTCAATAACAGATCCCACGCCTTTATAAATTAATTGAACCAAAACGCGCGGAAGCGACGGCTGGCGAATTACAACAACTTCTAGCCCGTTGGCTAATGTTTTTTTTGCTGCCTTAAGGCCTGCAATTTCTAAGAACATACACAAAGAATCCTTATTCACGCCTTGAGTAACATGCTTTGTAGACTCTGAATGAATGACCTGAGCCACACC
>JBEITS010000074.1:0-5275 GCA_040374805.1 Campylobacterota bacterium
CAGTTCGCATGCTCAAGAATGAAATCTATAAAGGCACCGACAACGAATGGACTGCCGATGAAATGATTTCGATTCTTAAAAAGGTTACTTCACGTGAATTGCATGCAATTCATTCTGCTGTATTGCGTCCAGAATCGATGGTTGTCTCTATTGCGGGTCAATTTGACGAGCAAGCTATCTTGGCGCTTCTAACGAAATATTTAGGTGGCTTGCCGGGTGGGACGTATGTTCCAAAACGAACAGGAGCAAATGCATTTGAACCGGGCAAGAAAATTGACTTTGTGATGCACCGTGACCAAGTGTTCTTGATCATGGGCCAACCTTCAACAGTTACGCTTAAAGATTCAGATTATCTTCCGCTTCATATGCTTAATTTGATTGCATTTTATGCACTGGGTTCGCGGTTGTATGCGCTTCGTGAGCAAACGGGTCTTTTTTATAATGCTTCTGGGGGAATGGCTTCGGGAGCAACAGATGAACCGGGGCACGACTCTGTGTATGCCATTGTAAATCCAAATACCTTGGACCAAGCAGAGGAAGGTATTAGAGAAATGTTTGCATCTCTTGCGCGTAACGGTGTAACAGAAGAAGAAATGCATGCCGCTCAGCAAATGACGCTTAAAAAGACGATCGATTTAATTGCTACAACGGCAGAACGAGCATCGCTTTTTGCGGGCATGGAGGTATTAGATCTTCCTGAAGACTATTACGATTCCATGATCGCGCGCGTTAACGCTATGACAGTTGATGAGCTCAATCTTGTTGCTAAAAAATACTTTGATACGTCAAAGATGGTCCGCATCCGTGTAGGGCTTTTGCCTAAATAAGTAAACCCCTAGGTAGTTCTTTTAACCCCCTGATGTTATTGCAGTAAAAAGCTTTAGCGTCAGGGGGTTTTTCGTTTTGACCTGTCTGTCAGAGATTTTGCGTTTCACTGAACCATAGATGTTGGATTTGTTTTCTGTGAATACTGAGTTCATGTAAATATTCTTTGGGGCAAAATTGGTAATTGTTTCAGGTATGCATTGGAGTGGCTTTTTGGGCTCATTCAATCGACATTGCCTAGAAATATAGTTACGCAGATTGCTGCATTGTTTGTCACAAGGATTTTTTATGAAAATGCTCGGAAGTTTCGTATTGGCTGTTTTTGCGTGTTTAAATCTAGGTCTTTCAGCGCCTCGATCTATTTATGATTATGACGTTGAAGAGCTCACAGCATTTCAAACATATTTCGAGGGTTTGGCTCGCAAGATTATTCCTGTATCACCGTATGTGCAAACAACAGCGTTGTGTACTCCTGTCAAAAAACAAGGGGGGCGAAGGCTCTCTTTTGACGCCTCTTCTCCAGATGTTCCATTTGGATGTATGAGAGATAGTTTTTTTTCGCCTGTAAGTCTTCCTGGGCATACTTCACCTATGTCGTTAGCTCGTTCAGTTTCTCCAGTTTCATCTATCTCATCTGCAAGTGCCAGCGATATGACAGTAGATGGAGAGTCTGTTGGTGAGCCTGTGTTGTTTGGTGAAGACGCCATTAGAGCTGTTCTAAAGTGTTTGAAGCTTGCTATTAAGCTGCGCGAAAGCAAGGTTGTAAGTCCTCCGCGTCCAGGTTTTGGTGAGAGGTCTTCTTCTGGCAGTGCGTTTCGTGCTCATGGAAAAGCAAAAGCTAGCGCGTATTGTGATGAGGTTGCCGCAGCGTATGCCGTGTACTCCGAGATTCGTGGTGCTACAACAACGATAAAAGCAAATTTGGAAGAATCGATAGAGTTGGCTCTTAGTCACGCTTTTGCAGCTGGTTTCGATGTTGAACTTGCATTGGAAGTAGCCGCAGAGATAGATGATTCTTTGTATTGTAGTCGGTTTGAGTAAAGTGCGTTGCTGGTTCTTTTTTTAGAGGGGGAGTGTTGTATGTTGCGCCAATTAGTTTTTTTTGTGGCATTGGCTTCTTTGGGTTCTGCTTCGTTGCAAGCTGCTGGTTTTGTGGAAGGGCTTTTAAAAAAGCCAGCAGATCAATCTGCTGAGAGCGTAGAGATTTTGCGATCAGCACTGATTCTGATGGGCAGAGTTTCTGGAGAACACATCACTGCAGAGCAGAAGACAGCCGTCTCTGTGTTTCTTGCAAGTGCAAAGAGTATTTTGGATAATGCAGCGTTAGGCAGTGAGTCTAAGAGAGAGCAGCTTAACGCCGCATGGGAAACTGCCCAAAGCGCGTGCCCTCGTATCGAAGAAATCTGTGCGGATGTTTTAGACTTCGATGCGGATGCTCCAGGAGATCGTTTTGCGGCTGAAGCATCGTAAGAAATTGATAAGAATTTAGCACAAAAAAAGACCGACATTTTTTAGGTGTCGGTCTTTTTATTAGTTACCTGTAGAAATGGGGTTATGGTTTGATGTCGGCACCATCAGCATTGTTGAGCACGATGTCGCCACCTGTGTTTATTGTGTCTTCAATGGCTTGGCCAATAAGGTTTTGAATAAGCTTGGCTCCATTCTCTGATAGTAAGAAATTGGAAAACTTTTCAGGGCATTTTGGTGAAAGCGAAAGGAGGGGCGCAAACACTGTAATCTTTTTAGCCACTTTTGCTGCAATTTTACCTGCAAGAATATAGGAATATGCTCGAACCGCACGAAGTGGAGCAGAGTTCTTCTCTATTTTGTTTTTATGTGCATCTTCCAGAAGAGGGAGTACGAGCTGGCCGTGGATACTGTTGAGATCTTCTGAGATTTCCCAATCTTTTGGTACGAAGAATTGGTTGCGTGCGCCAGCCTTGAGTGTGATTCTAAGGGCACCTGTTGCAATACGTTGAGCCAAATCAACATCAACGGTTGTAGGTAAAGAAATAGTTTTTAAGTTTAGATTAGTAGTGTCTTTACCCAGAACACTTACTTCTTTCGCTACAAATTCTGCAATTTTAGCGGTTGTTGTGGTATTCGTTTTTGGAAGGTATTCGTCAAGAAAGTATGTTACAACGTGCATCAAATAGGCGGGGATATTAAATGACGTTTGTCTGCCAAAGACCTTAACACAAGAAGCGTTTTTATGACCCTTTAGAGGATTAATTTTTTGCGCTAAGAGAGGGAGTGTATTATTTGCTGTAAAAAGAGCTGCACAACGAACGGTAGTGCGATTGTTTTCAAGTTGTTTGACGGCAAATTCTTTAACTTTTGCCATACGGGCTTTTTTGTCTGGTGTGGGAGTAAGATCGGGCGAGGTTGTTGGGATTCCCGAAACGGTTACATCGTTAAGAGAGGTTGTTGAGGCTGTTGTTTCTGCAAGAGCTGGAACAGTCATGCTTGCGGCTACAAGAAGCATTAATAGATTTTTTTTGATCATTATTTAGGCCCTTTTTTTCCTTGGGGTTGTTAAATGCGCTTCAAATGCGCCATTTCAGAACAACTTATCATGTTTTTTTAGGGCTGGAAATTGTTTTTTTGCTTCCACTTAAAGTTACGGTTTTCGCTAGATTTGGAAGATTTGGTTTCAAGCTGAAACGTTATTCCTCGCCGGGAAAGTTCATTAAGCCCTTCCACAGAAAGCGCCATTTTCTGAGTGAGTTTTACGGCAAAAAACTTGTCGCCATCGGGGTATTGTAAGAGAATTTCTGTATTTCCTGGCTTGAGTGCATGGTTTACTGCCAGGCAATTATCTTCTGTTACGGGTTCGGGCAGGGTGATGGTGATTTTGGAAACCATGTCGGGCGTTTCTAGGAATGAACTGGCGGGGGTTACCGTTTCTGCTCGGATTTTAGCCAATTCCGGGTTGGTTCGATCGAGCTCTCCCGTAACGATAAACGTTGTTGTTCCAGAGGCAAAAGCATGCTCACACTGAGCGAAAGTTTTGGGGAAAATAATAAGTTCTGCTTTGCCAGAGAAGTCTTCAAATTCCACAAAGGCCATTCGCTCCATTTTTTTAGTCATGATTACTTTGCTGTTTAAAACGAGGCCTAAAATGGTTGTTTGGGTATTTTTGCCATCAAGCGCCGGGTCTGCAATGGCTCCTACTTTAAGAGCAGAGGCTAAGGCTCTGTATTCATTGAGCGGGTGGTCGCTCAGATACACCCCAATACTTATTTTTTCTTTATCCAGCCGTTCACGCGCGGGCCATTCGGGTAGCACGGTGTAGATATGTTCTTCTTCGGCCTGTGCGGAGGCAGTCTCTTCTTGCATGAGGCCAAAAAGCGTCATTTGCCCCGTTTTGGCAGATTCCTGCGCTGCATGAGCTTTGCGCAGAATGGTTTCTAAGTCGTGCATTTTTTGGGCGCGGTTGCCTGGAAGCGAGTCGAAAGCGCCGGCGGTGATAAGGCTTTCAATCACGCGCTTGTTGGCGGTTCGCAAGTCCACACGGGTGCAAAAGTTAAGAAGGCTGGTAAAAGCTCCCTCTTTGCGGATTGCTACAATATTTTCGAGCGCTGCGCTTCCAACGTTTTTGATTCCCTCAAGTCCAAAAAGAATACCTTCTTGTGTGGGGGTAAAAGCGATGTCAGACGTATTAATGTTGGGCGGGAAGACGGGAACCCCAAATTCTTTACAGCGTTGAAGGTAGAGTGAAAATTGGTCGGGGTTGGAGACTTCATACGAGAGTAATGCCGCCATGAATTCATGCGGGTAGTGCGTTTTAAGGAACGCCGTTTGGTAGGCAATAAGAGCGTACGCCGTTGAGTGCGATTTGTTGAACCCGTAGCCCGCAAAATATGCCATAAGTTCAAACAAGTCTGCGGCTTTATCAAGATTAAAGCCTAAATCTTTGGCTCCGGCTAAGAATACGGCTTTTTGTTTAGCCATTTCTTCGGGCTTCTTTTTTCCCATCGCTCTTCGGAGCAAATCTGCTCCGCCCAAAGAATAGCCTCCAATAACAGACGCGATTTTTTGAACCTGTTCTTGGTAGACAATAACTCCGTAGGTTTCTGACAAAATAGGTTCAAGCTCGGGAAAGGCATATGTGGTTTCAACTTTACCGTGCCGGCGGTTGATAAAGTCGTCCACCATTCCAGAACCCAACGGGCCGGGCCGATAGAGGGCGTTAACGGCAATTAAATCTTCAAATTTCTCGGGTTTAAGCCGCCTAATAACATCCGTTACGCCGTCGCCTTCAAATTGGAACACGCCGCTACATTTCCCTTCGCCCAAGAGTTTAAACACACCGGGGTCATCAAGCGGAAGCATGTCTAAATCGATAGAAACTCCATGGTTTTTTGCAATCCAGCGGACCGCTAAATCGATCACCGATAAGTTCTTAAGGCCTAAAAAGTCCATCTTAAGAAAACCCAGAGCTTCAAGC
>JBEITS010000046.1:0-7715 GCA_040374805.1 Campylobacterota bacterium
GTCACGCCGTTTGTGCTCGAGGTCTACAAGGTGTTCGATAACCGCTGCAAATAAGTTGATTTTACGGTCAAGTAAAAGCCTGTGAAAAAGTTTTTTTTCTATTGCGGTCAGCCCAAATTTTTTTATGAGAAATTCTTCAAGTTGATTAAAGCACGATTGTGGGCACGGGCAATTAACAATAAGCCCGATAACGCCGGGTTGTTCATGAAAAAAGCGTAAAAGTTTTTCGTACGCTGCGAGGGGTGCTTTTTGTGGGAGTGGATAAAAAACATTAAGAAAAGCTTGTGCATATCTTCGTGCTAGGGCGAAGTTTTTAAATTTCATCCTTTGCCTACTTTCGCTTGTTCTGCAATTTTCTTAATCGTTTTTTCTAGAGATTGAGCTCCGGATCTGCTTGCATAGGTTTCTATAAGATTTGCGCGTGTTTGCGTAATAACGTCGGCAAGTGCATTTTGTGCTGCAGCGTAATGTTGGATGATGATGCGTTTTTCACGTGTTTGTGTGGCATAGGCTTCGTGTTGGTGGCGTTGTTGTTCTATTTCTAGTGCGAGCCTTGTGGCAGCTTTGTCTTGCCACGAGATAAAAGTTTTTTTTATGCGATCGACTCGTTCGGCGTTAAGAACGGCTTCTTCTTGTTTATCATGGAGTGTTTTTGTAAGAGCAGTTAATTCTTGTTCTCGGGCGCACTCGGCATCGATTGTTTTTTTGTATTCTTCTTCAAAAAATGATTGCCCATAATTCTTCCAAATTTTATAGCAAAAAATTGCGAAGAAAATGAGAACCTGTGTTTTAAGCCCCAGAAGTACGAAAAAGTTTTTTAGGTCAATGCTCATGGCTGAAATTTCTTTTGAAGAAGAGCCGTAATTTTTTGAGCAGAAACTTTGCAAGCGCTTGTTGAAACAGGGGTTTCGGGAATTTGGATGCAAGATTTTTCTAAAGCAGCAGGGGTCTCTTGTTCGAGTAATTCGCCTGTCTTAATGGTTGCCTGAATATCATGGGCAAGAGATATTTTTTTTTCTTCTTGTTCTTGGGCAACCGTTTGAATTGCAAGGCGAGCATCGTTGCACGCTTGAATGTTCTGGGCGGTGCTTACATTTTCTGCTTCGATTGTGGCTAAAAGTTCAGGCCAAAGAATAGAGCGCAGCATCCAGATTGTTATAAGGACGTTAAGAATTTGGATGAAAAATGTAAGGTTAATTTGCATGACAAAAAGCCAGCTACGAAAGTTTTACCACAAAATAATCAAAAGACATGTAACAAATACAAAAGCAATCACGGTTTCAACAACAAGCATTGCGGTAATCATGGTAGATCTAATTGCGCCCACATGTTCAGGTTTTTTTCCAAGACTTTCACATGCTTTCCCTGCGATATAACCTTGGCCTAAAGCTGGTCCAATTCCACCAAGGCCCATACAAAAACCTGCAGCAATTTTTGCAGCAACTTTAACAAGATATACAGATTCTGGGGTAAGGTTTTCCATGAGGATGACCTGCTGAGCATAGTGGAGCAAAAAGATTGTCTTCAGTGTAGGGGGCTTGGTTTGGAAATGTCAATTTTGATGAAGGCTGCTGCGTGTTTTTTTGCTGCTTGGTTTGATAAAAATTGACAGCGTGATAAAATGTGATGCTGCATAACCGATATGCTTTCTCGGTGTTTGGTTTGCTTTGAATTGAAGCTATTTTCTTGATATGGAGTTCTATTATTAACATTGTAATGTTGGCACGCGTTTTAGTGCTCGGACTTATTGTTTGTTGTGTTGAACCTGTTCTATCTCAATCGTCGCTACTTGCTTCTGATCATCAACGATCACCACTTGTGGGTGCAAATCCGTATGAAACAAATACATCGCTCTATGGTGATGCTGTGGGAGTGTTTCCCCCTGCTGGTTACCCGCATGAGCTGCCTGCAGAGCCCGTTATTGGCGCTTTAGTTGCCGAAGCATCTGTTACAAGGGGCTTTTTAGATTTTCCTCGTAGCGATGGCCTGGGTGGCGTGTGGCGCTCAACACGACCTGTGCGTGATCGTGGTATTCTTTTTTCTCAAACGCACAGAAATCCTTTTGAAGATGTAAGCAATTTTTCTGCAACACTTTTTGCTGACGTTTTGTGGGAGCGAACCTTCTTGCTCAATATTATTAACCCTACGGGGCTTTTGGCTGAATTCTTAGATGAGGGGACGCTAAAAGAGCTTAGAAAGATTTCATTTGCTCAAGAGCAAGTTGGCTTTTTGTTTCATGCAGCTCATGTGTATAAAAAAATTGCATTTTCTGTAGATCTTCCGGTTGCTGTTATTGCGACACATGCGTGGGCACCTCAGAGTGCGCGTGATTATTTTGCAAACCTTCCAACATCAGATGAGCCTCCATTTGCGCCAGATCAAGAAAAAGAATTGAGCGATTTGATTCAAAAAATCGGCTGGGCTAAGGGTTTGGGAGATCTTAAACTTGGTGCGCGTGTGTTCGATTCGTTTGCTCAAGATCGTATTTTTTGGTCGTTGGGGTGTGAGCTTGTTCTTCCTCTGCAAAGTGCCGCACCTGCAAAGCGAAATTTGCCGGCAGATATGAACCCTGTAGCGGATAATTATAATCCAGAAGAGCTGGATCTTCTGGACCCTGCAGAAAGATTTAAAACAGCTAAGCGTTTTCTTACTATGCTTCAAACCGTGGGAACGGTCCCCTGCATTGGTCAAAAATCGTATGGAATTGGCGTAATTGGGGCATTAAAGGCTTTGGTGCATCCAACGTGCACAATTTATTCATCGGCGCAGGCGTACTTCCAGGCCCCTGTTAAAGAATACCGTTTAATTCACCGTTATTTAGACGCAGGAGAAACAACTCTTGCGGTTGAACCAGGCGAATTTTTGGTTGAAAGCCATAGAGGTTTGATGTTGCGCGGAACCGCTGGTTTTGATCAAAAAATAACAAAAAACTTCTCGTGTGGTTTAGGTGGAGATGTCTTTTTTCAGAATAAAGAGACACTTTATTCCGAAATTTTTACAGCGAGCGAAAAGTCTTCTAGCATGAAAGACGCGGCAGAAATGGAGCAGGCCACTCAGGCCATTGTCTTTGCTCATCTCTCCAAAAAGCTTGGAATGTTCGGCGGTAAAGGCCAATTTTCTCTGCGAGCTTCCGGATCTTTAGGGGCGTCTGGTATTGGAAAACTCTGGAATATTGGTATCTGTTTATCGTCTACTTTTTAGAGACACCTATAATTTTTTACGCGATGGAGGCAGTTATAAATGAAAAATTTTATGTCTAAATTCTATATTTTTGCCTTTTCTGGCATGGTTTTAGCCCTTTTTTTGGCCCCTCGAGCGGTTTGTGATGGTTCTGTAAGCTCGGAATCTGGCACGGGACTTTTAAAAAAACGTGAAATTGCTTTTGAAGATCACGAAAAAAAGGCACTTAGTTTTGCGGCAACTCTTATTAAAATCACCAATGGTGCACCGGTTGTTATTGGGCACTATCAAGCCTTGCATCGTTCGTTGCAAGAGGTTGTAGCGTTAAAAGCGCCAGCAACAAAAGGGGCGGTTGCGGCAGATGAAGGTAAGGGAGATGAAGATGCTAAGGAGTTTGAAACCGCTAATGAGCGTGTAATGTGCAAAGAAATTGTTGCTCGTTTGCGCAAGAGCATGCCTGCAAGCGTTTTTAAGACTGCCCACATGCAAGGAAAGCGTTTTCATTCAACGCTTCATAAAATTATTCATGCAGAATTTCAAGACAAAGATCCTTCCTTTAAATCATGGGTTATGCAGTTTATGAAGCTTCCTGCAGATCAACTTGATGGAAGAATGGAACATTTCTTCTCCGAAATTAGCACCCCAGATTCGTTAAAGCAGTTCTTAAAAGAGCTTCTAACGGTTCTTGAGGGGATGAAGGCGCATCTTCCGGGTGGCGAAAAAATGCTTGAAAAGCTTGTTCCTCCAACGGCAGAAGAGCTGGTGAATGCTCCTGCTGCCTCAGGTAAAAAATAATAACGATTTAATGGGGTGATCGCTTGTCCTCAGACCATCATGTATCGCTTGCTGGGCGTGTAGATAAAATTGTATTTAGAGTGCCCGGTGGTGATTTTACGGTTGTGGTGCTTGCGGTCACCTCGCGTGATCTTATTACAATTCAGGGCTCAATGCCTGACGTAATTCCTGGTGAGTCTATCTCTGTTAAGGGGCACTGGGAAACCCATCCTAAGTTTGGACGTCAATTCAAAGTTGATTCTTATTCCAAACAACTTCCTGCAGATTCTGCAGGTATCCAAAAATATTTAAGTTCTGGGCTTATCAAAGGTATTGGCGAGTCGTTCGCCCAAAAACTTGTTGACCATTTTGGCTCGCAAACCTTGATTGTCATCGATACAGATCCTCAGCGTTTGCGCGAGGTTCCGGGCGTGGGCGAAAAGCGGGTCGAAGCCATTTGTGCCGCGTGGGTTGAGCAAAAAGAAGTTGCCAATGTGATGGTTTTTCTTAAAGCGCGTGACGTTTCCACGGCTTTTGCGGGCAAAATCTTTAAATTGTACGGCAAGCGTTCTATTGAGATGATTTCAGAAAATCCCTACCGCTTGGTTGAGGATATCTGGGGTGTTGGGTTTAAGATGGCCGATGATTTGGCGCTTAAATTGGGGCTCGACCGGAATAGTTTGTACCGCGCTCAGGCTGGCGTGCTCTTTGCGCTCTCCGAGGCGATGGGCGAGGGGCATACAGTTGTTCTTTATTCAGATTTGATTAAAAAAACATTAGAACTTCTGGCTTTTGAGCCTGAGCAGGAGTCTCTTATTCAGTCGGCGGTGGATGCGCTGGACCACGCCACAAAAATTAAACGAGTCATAAAAAATGAACTTCCAGCACTCTCCCTTTTGCAGTGTTTTAGGGCAGAAAAGCGTATCGCCTCCAAGGTTTCGTGGCTCATGCGTTGCAAGGCGCGTCACCAATTTGAGCCGGGTTCTGTGTATGACGATTTGATAGGCGGGGCTGCAACCTCCAAAAGTGTTCCTCTGAATGAAGCGCAACAACGCGGAATTCTGGCGTGCTTTGAGCACAAGGTGAGCGTTATCACCGGCGGTCCTGGTACGGGTAAAACCACGCTGGTTCGCCGCCTTTTAGAACTTTTAGAATCTCGCAATCTCACGTTTAAGCTGGCTGCCCCCACGGGGCGCGCGTCCAAGCGGATGTTTGAGGGGACGGGGCGACCTACAGAAACGCTTCATCGCATGCTCGAGTTTGACCCTGCGGGCGGCATGGGCTTTAAGCGCAACCACACCAATGTTCTTGAGCTCGATTTTTTGATTGTCGATGAAGCTTCGATGATCGATATTTTCTTGCTAAGCAGCGTAGTGGATGCTCTTCCTGCGCACGCGCACCTGATTTTATTGGGTGACGTTGACCAGCTTCCTTCGGTGGGGCCGGGAAATGTTCTTAAAGACCTAATCGCTTCTGGCGGAGTGAACGTAACGCAGCTTAAAGAGATCTTTCGCCAAGCCCAAGACAGCATGATTATTGTGAATGCCCACAGGATTAATCATGGAGAATACCCTTCGGCGCGGGGCGATAAGCACGATTTCTTTGTGCTTAATCGTGGCGAGCCCGAAACCTGTATCGAGGCCCTTCGGGGAATCTACAAAACAACGCTTGCGGGTCTTAAGATAGCGCCAGAAGACTCCATTGTTTTGGTTCCTATGAACCGAGGAGCCGTTGGGACAGCTAATCTTAATATTGAACTTCAGGCTCTTTTGAACCCTGGGAATAACGAAAGCACCATCACGCGCTTTGGAACGACCTTTAAAAAGGGCGATCGTGTGATGCAAATCAAGAACAATTACACGAAGTTTATCTTTAACGGCGATATTGGGACCATCGATTCGATTGATAAGGTCAACCAGCGCCTTGTGATTGTTTTTGGCGAAAAATCGCTCGAATATGAGCTTTTCGAGCTGAATGAGATCGTTTTGGCCTACGCCATTTCGATCCATAAAAGTCAGGGCTCGGAATTTAAGGCGGTTATTATCCCCATCATGATGCAGCATTTTGTGATGTTACAACGTAACCTCATCTATACGGCTGTGACCCGTGCCAAGCAATTGTGCGTGATTGTGGGCGATCCTCGGGCGCTTGCCATGGCGGTCAAAAACAATAAAGAGAACGCTCGCTCTACCATGCTTCGCGAATTTCTGTGCGGGGCTACAGAAGAAATAGCCGCCGGCCCCCTGCTTTTTTAGAAAATCCTTCAAAACTCTCTTTTTTACCTTCCATAAAACAAAAAAAGTAGTGCTTTTCGGTGCATTAAACACATTTTTTTCAGGCTGCAACATTTCTTTTGTAGTCTTAAAAAGATCTCAGCTCGTTGTGGGTGGGGTGTTTTTTGGAGAGTTTGTATGAAATTATTGAAGAAATTAGTTGTTTTTGTGCTGGTCTTGCGCTTTTTCTGCGCAAATGAGGTTCAGGCAGTCCGTGGGCTTGAATGGCTCGGGACGGTCGCATCGGGGCTTGTGGGTGCGGGCAGCTCTGTTATGACGGCAGTCTCAGGTGCCGGAGACGCAACGGTTGCCGCAACTGCTGCTGCGGGTTCGACTGCAAAGATGGCCCATGCTGTAGCTGACCTTTTATCACCCGTTGTGCGCGGTGCGCCAACAGATTTAGTGGCTAAGGCCCATGAAGAGGGTAGTGAAGCTGACCATGGAAATGATTTAATAGCATTGGCAGCAGTCTCGGGGAACGAAGACGATAAGGGCATGGTTGTTTCTCGGCTTGCGTATGAAGTGAACGCCGTTGCCGCAGCACAAATGGCCAAACTTGATGCAATGTTTAAGCCTGCTTTAGATAATGTGACGGCCCAAACAGCGCCTGCAAAAAGAGGAAGCAGGCTGTTGATGCTTTCTGACATTACAGGCAATACTGATCTTGATAATGATATTCCAGTAACGGTTGCGGCGGCAAATGCTGATGGCTTGATGAGAAAGCACTTAGAAGGTGTTCAATCTGTTTTAGCCAACGTTGCTGTTCAAACAGCGCAGGCTAAAAAGCCCGGTGATTCGGGTCTTATGACCCTTCAAGATCTTACGAATGATGCTGCGCATGCGACAGTTCCTGTATCAAATTTGGTGGTTGTGGGCGATGCTGTTGCAAAAAAACATCTTAATCGAATGGATAGAATTGCTGACAACCGTGTACGCCAGGTTGCTGCAATTGTTGATCCTTTAAATGCAACACTCACTCGTCTTGCCACAACGGCGGACAACTTGGTTACAGATCTTTATGACCCGTTAGACCGCCTAGAAGAGACTTTGAGAAATACGTACCAACTAACAGCGCAAGCTAAAAAAGTAGGTGGCGCACCTATGATGCTTTCTGACCGTACAGGCAAAGAACAAGATGGGGCGATACCTGTTTCTGTCTTGGCTGCAAATCTTGATGGTATTATGCAGTCAAAAATTGCGGCTGTAGGTGACATGATTGATCAAAAATTGATCTCTGCACAATCGGCTGCAACAAGAAAAATAGCAGAAGCCAACGTTAAAGCTAAATTACGTTTAGAACATGCCCATGACATGGTTAAAAAATGCGCTCTTGTGGGCGGTGTAACGGTTGCGGGTGCTGTTGTTGTGTATGTTACGTACAAATATTTTGCTAAACGTTCTGCCCTTAAGGCTGCCAAGGCTGCTGCAATTCCAACCTTCTGCTCGTTTATTAAGCGTGGTTCAATTAATAAAGCAGCTCTCAATACA
>JBEITS010000021.1:0-11200 GCA_040374805.1 Campylobacterota bacterium
GAGATCTAAAGCTTTTTTATCCCAATCAAGCGCCAAAACGGTGCATGTTGGGTCTGCAAGAAGAAGCGCGCGCGTATGCCCACCGCCGCCAAACGTTACGTCGATATAAAAGCCGCCGGGTTTACCGAGCACACCTTTAATTGTTTCATCAAGAAGAACTGTTTTGTGATACGTAGAAGAAGTTTCTTTCACACTGCCGCCATATTTTTGTAGATCCAGCTACGCGCTACTGCTCTAACGAGCAAGAACGGACGCCGGTGCCGTTGTTATATTAAATAAAGAATCCGAACCATATTGTGTAGAACCTAACACAACTTGCTTGTTACCCAGCGAAGCTAGCGGGCCCAAGACAATTTTTTCACGCGCTTGCAGAAGCTCGTAGGTCGAATTTTTAGCCCTTTTCGCTTCGTTTTCTTTAAACACACCTAAAAACCCGGTCACATTGCTCCAATCATACGGATCTTTGATAGTTTGAACCTTAATGAGCGTATCTTTGCCAGGTTCTAACAGATATGCATCAGTTTTTGTAAAACGCCACGGCACAAACTCATCTGCATCCTGTTCCTTGCCATAAAAAAAGGCCGCAACATACACAGGGTTTGGCGTAGCATTAACCACATGAAAGTCTAAGGGAGGCAGCACTTTCTGCCAATGCGATGGAACAACTTCGTACGAAAGACGCTCGCCTTGAACGCCATATTGAGAACTATGCAAGATAACTTCTTTACGGTTCAAAACAGAAAGTAAATCGAGATCTATTTTTTTATCATCTGTACTGAGTTGATACGTTGCAGCTTCTGCCTCTTCCTTGGTATCACACATGCGCAAACACCCAAAGACCGTTGTAAGATCATCAACCGAAGGAACCGTTCCAATATCGGCAAAAGCAAACTGATTAACATCAAGCTCTAAAATCGGCGCTTTATACCAATGCCAAGGATCGGTTAAAAACCGCTTAATGTAAGCAAAAGGAACCACATAGACTTTACGGCCAATATTATTGGTCACTTTAAATGTAATGCCATAGCCATCTACAGGATTATTTTTAAGTTTTTTGTACGTTCCCGTAATTGCAGCCTCTGTGGTGCGCGATGCTTGGGGCTGAACTTTGGTTTTACCATGAACATAGGCTTTCTCTGCCGCTCCAACCGATGAAGAAAGAACAAGAGAGAAAATGCTCAGAAATAAGGTTTTTACAGTTTTTTTCTTAAAGACTTCGAGTAACAATATCATGTTCAATAGCCGCAATCTTTTCGGCAAGACCTACGTCTCGCTTCATCATTAATTCAATTTTAGCCAACGCATGAATCACTGTTGAATGATTACGTTTTCCAACGTATTCACCAATAGCTTGTAAAGGAGAGTACGTGAGTTTCTTCATCAAGTAAAAGGCTATCTGCCGTACGGTTGCAACATCTTTGCTACGTTTCTTTGATTTTATGTCGGCAATCGGAAGTGTATAATACTTGCTCACAGCTTTTAAAACATCGTGCAACAAAACACCTTCTCGCTTAGCGTCTGTCCCCACAGAAAGGAGCACTTGAGAAGCTATTTCTAACGTTACTGGCTTATTCATTAAGGCAGCAAAGGCATTAATTCTTGTTAAGGCACCCTCAAGCTCGCGGACGTTAGACGTCACCGAAGCGGCAATCAAATCTGCGGCTTCAGGGTCTAAGCGAATGCCCAAAGCTTCAGATTTTTTCTGCAAAATCGCAATTTTCGTCTCGAGCGCTGGCGCCTGAATATCAACCACCAAACCCCAATTAAGCCGAGATTTAAGGCGATCTTGCATGCCATCGATACGCTGAGGAACCGTGTCGCTTGACAATACAATGTGCTTTTTCTTCTCATGAAGAGCATTAAAGATATGGAAAAAGATTTCCTGAGTTTGTTCTTTGTTAGAGAAAAATTGAACGTCATCCAACAATAAAAGATCTAATTTTTCGTATTTTTGGCGAAACGCCTGAATTTTGTCTTGCTTGATCGAACTAATAAACTCATTCATGAATTTATCGGAAGTCTCGTATCGAACCTTACGGTCAGGATTCTTACGCAAAACTTCATTTCCAATACAGTGAAGAAGGTGAGTTTTACCCAACCCCGTTCCCCCGTAAATCAACAACGGATTGTATTCCTTGCCTAAATTATTGGCGATAGCCACGGCTGCAGCATGCGCCATAGAATTGCTGGGCCCAACAATAAAGGTATCAAACGTATAAAAATCGTTGATCTTACTTGCCTTACAACGCATTTGAAGCGAATCGCTCGCATCATCCATGCGAACTAACGCTCGCCCACTCGGCTGAGCAGCTTGGCGCACAGGAACAGAAACTGCGGGAATTATAGGCGCAGCAACAATCGCATCTGCCTTATTTGAATCAAATTCAATAGTAAGGTCAGTCACGTGCAATAAGCGAGCAAGGTGCGTCTTAAGCAGAGGTAAATAATGGTCCTTAACCCAACGCGTAACAAACTGGTTGGGCATTTGCAGCACAGCGGTCTGCAAATTTCGGTTCCAATGCTTTAAATGAACCGCCTTAAACCACGTCTCTACAACCTGGCTTCCCGCTTCTTCGCGTACAATTTTAAGAAATTCGTTCCAAATGAGTTCCACAAGACCCTTGGGAAATTAAGCGTTAAAGTGATCTAATCATATATTTCGAGTCTCTGTATTCAACCAGGTTTCAAAAAACAGTCAATATGGTTAAACAAGACTTTTAACCCCGAAGGGGTATAAGGCCCGAACCAGAGCACTCATGTTATCTCAAAAAAAATGTCTTACCCTCAACAAAAAGAAGCCTTCCCCCTAAAATCCTTTACAACGGAGCCAAACAAAGCCTGAGCAAAGACCGGCCTGTACAAGACGAGCGGGCCATGTTAGAATTTCATCCATGTGTAATAAGATACCTGGCACAGGGAATATTAAGGGAGCAACACCATGTCGATTACGTACCAACCTAGTAAAGTTAAACGCCAAAGAAAACACGGCTTTTTAGTCAGAATGGCAACCAAAGGCGGCAGAGATATCATCCGCCGACGCAGAGCACATGGCCGCAGAAAGCTTTCTGTTTAGCCCTTTGCTAAAAATCTAGACCGGAGGGTAAAACCATGGACTACAAACCCGCTGGATGCCCTCCGCTCAAAAACCTCTGCTCTTTTTCTCAAAAAGACGCACAAAACGTTCTCAAGAACGGATCGTTCTTAGCCAGAATTCCAGGCCTTAAAATCATCGAAACTCCTTTTGGAGAAAAAAGCGTACCAACAAGCCCTCATGGACGCATGCTTATTGTTATTCCTCGCAAAGTTGGCCCAGCGTGTACACGCAACCTTATACGGCGAAGAATTAGAGCACTTTACTTCGAAGAAAAGCTCTTCAGCCGTACATGCGCAACCTCAATCTTTGTGTACCCCGAAGCGCGCTCATATTCTTATAAACAACTTAAAGAGTTTCTTAAACAAGCTTTTACAGCTAAATCCAAAAAACATTCCAAGCCCTCAACCGCTCAATAAAAAAGCCGCATCTCTTTTCACAGAAATGCGGCTTTTTTAACACAAATGACAAATTCAACGCACGTTATAGGCTAGAACCCAACACGAGGAGCTTTTGTTGGCCGAGATGGGCTCTCTGGCGCCACACCTTGGCCCTCAGCGGCTGGCAAAGCATCAACACCTTTGCCTTGAGCATATTCATCATAATGCTGGCAAGGACGCGCCGCTTTGCGAGTTTTTCTTGATTCTTTCCTAGACGAAGGCTGAACAACAAGCCGCTGCAAGTGCGCAACCCTAGAACGATCGCCCAGAGCAACAGGAGAAACAGGATTACAAAACCCCGGCACTCCAGCAGACATTAAATGTGGCGTGCCCAAACCCGATCTTCGCTCACCTGCCATAGAAGCACCATCTACAGGCATAGACACAGGCGCTTCAGCCGCCACTGAAGGATTTTTAAGGAATTTCAATACATCTACGCCGCCATCTTTGCCCAAAAGACGTTCCAAATCGTCCGAAAGTTGAACCCCACCAAAATGATCGGCACAAAAAGGCGTTTCTTCCCAATAATCATCAACAGACAATTCAGGCCCAAATAATTGCTGCGGAACAATAGCACAAGCCCCAGCAACAGACTGCGCTGCAACAAATGGCGAGCCTCCTTTTGCAGGCCCTGCAACAGTCAATAAAGATGCACTTTCTACAACCACAGGCTCAACAGGCAAATGACTCATCCCAGCACCTGCAGCTGTAACAACCGGAGAACCCCCTTTTGCAGAGCAAGCATGACGCGGAGAAACTCTCTTTGCAAAACCATTAAATGGGTTAAAACCCGTTCCCGCCCCGCAAGCATTAACCCTAGAGTCTTGCTCATCCATTTTTTCGGGCGAAAATGTTAATGGGCAACCCACACCACAGCTCGGCCACCCTCCTGGACTTACCGCCTCAAATGCATGAAGCGATCCAAACAATCCACCACCACCAACTCCATCGGGAGACTTAGGATCTCTTCTGCCCCGCCCAGGAGAGTGAGAGAAAGAGGCGCCAAGAGTACAAGAAGGGCGCTGCGGAGATGCCTGAGGCGTAGTTTCAGCTGACGCAGCAGCGGGCAAGCCCACAAGCTCTCCATCAATAAAATCAACCCCAGCTGAACTAATAGCATCCAAAGCCGTTATAAAAATTCCCAAAACCTCAACCGCATCAATTTTATTATTGATAAAGATTGTCTCTTTCAAATAAAAAGGCGTAATAACTTTGCAATAAAAGCTCTTAACAACAGCCGCTGGATCAGCGCTCGCCACAATCGGCGCAAGAATAAATATTCTTACAACCTCTGCAAGAAAAGAATAATTTCTCTTAGAACATTCCGAAATAAGCTCAGTGCAATCATCAATCAAAAGCTGACTAAAAGTCTTACGCATTTCACCATTCAACGATTCTTGGCACACCCCACGCAATGAATTTCCATCAAAAAGATTCATCTCCAGAAGATTGCTTAATGCTCGTATTTTTTCTGGATCATTGTAATTGTAACAATCGCACAACAACTGAAGGCATGCAGCACCTAAAGAATCCACAATAAGATCATACGCACCATCAATTCTGGGAACAAAACCACGCGCTACAAATGTGCGTCCTGCAATCTGCAATGCCTGCTCAGGATTTGCAACAACATCTCCCATGCCATAACAAGCTGCAACGAGCAATATTATTTTCTTAAAATAGCTTTGTACCACACAACACCCTATCCACAAATTTCACACATATTGCCACATAAAAAATGCAGCAGGTTAAACAAAAATTATCTAGCTGCATGCACCCGTGAACATAAAACGATCCAAGATGCTGCTTTTTGCAGAATCAACCGGTTACCTCAACACCTCAACGCGCATAAAACATGTATTTTTATTTTTCCAAATCGATATGCACACTTAGCACAAAGCAAGGCTTTTCACTTTCACTACAGAATTGCCATCGCATTCCTTAAACACAAAACCAGCCATATGTTTTTCTAAAAAAGTTTTGGTTTTTACTTTCACGCCAAATTGGGTCCTAAAAAACTCCTCATTGGGCGTCATAGCAACTCCTGGCGCATGATCATAATCAAAAACATGCATAAGCCGGGCTTTAACAGAGCCAAAAACATCTCTATTACATGAATACATTTTATATTCAGGGGTCTTAGTAAAAGCCCTTAGCACCTCTAAAACGCACCAACACCTCTTGATAATTTGACGAAAAATTTCTTGCGAAGGCTTGGCAACATATTGATCTACTTTTTCAGCCAAATACGGATCTATCATCTCCAAAGATAAAGCCCATTTTTTATTTTTAAGGCGCGACATAAATTTTTGATACTCGTCACCATCATCGACACAATCAAACAGACTTGGAAAAAAACTTTGATCCCTACAAGAATCCAAATCTAGCGGAACAAGCCCAGAACCCGCCCCCATAGAACAAGGATTTGGTGAACAAGAACCCTCACTTGCCGTCACAGAAGATACGGGCGAGTCAGGAACAACTGCTGCCAAACAATCTTTTTTCTTTTTTTTCTTATTATTACGCCTTGGCCCAGGCGTTTTTTTTACCACAGATGAAACAGAAGATGCACCCTCAATACGCTTCAAAACATCATCAACATTAAATTCATCAGTCGCCCCAAGAACAAAACCACTAGGCTGGAAAACCACCAAAAGATCTCGCGCATTTCTAAGTGAAAGATCACACTTAGGGTTTTTAGGCCCATAAAAAGGCATAACAATATTTGTGTAAAAAGCCCTAAGAAGACTCAGCCCTTTACGTGGCTCGTTATCCATAATCCATGCAAACGGAGCAACAACGGCAGACGCAACATCGCCTTCAACATCCTTACGCTTAAAGACAAAATCTGTCCGTCCATCGCGGTCAAGGCTCTTTTGCCTAGCTCCAACTTTCCTGTAATCTTGTGGATATGCTTTATAATCTTCTTCAAGGCACCTACGAGATTTCGTTAAGACATACTCAATATCTTCAATAAACGAATATTTTGAGTCGCGATACAATTTTGTTGTATCCAGAACCTCCTTTAGACTCATGCAAAGATTTTTAAAGGCCTTAAAACGCGAAGCTTTTGCACAAGAACCAACATCTCGAAAAGAAATGCGCCCACTATCAACCAGCAACTGAACCGAAAATATATGAACCGCATCAACAAGCGATGCGATCAATGCTTTTTCATCAGCATCTAAAGCAACCCCTACACACAAGCTCGCTTGCGGCAAAAATGACTTAAAACACGAATAATCTACCGGCGCTTCAACAACTTCGCCTTCTTCGAAGGCTTCAGTAAGCCCACTCCCCATAGAACCTACCAAAACAGCATCATCACTCCCCCTACCACAACATTCTGCAGCAGCGCGAGAACGCATACATTGAGCAAGATGCGCAACTTCCGCTTGCACTTGCTGAGCTTTAGTACCCATACCAGGCAAACCCTCAGAACAAGAACAAGCATCCCTGTCAACAACCATGCTAAATCGCGAAACATGCAAAGGGTCTTCAAGTTCAACCTTAAGACATTCTAAAAGCTTGAACACATTGCTCATAAATGTGTGAACAGAACCCCATGCATCGGGCTCTAAGCCATCATTTAAAATTTTTTCACAAAAAATTCTGAAGTTTGTTACAAATTCTTTGGGCGAAACCCTTTTTGTCTTTTTATCAAAAGCAAGGGCATCCCAATCATAAAGAAGTTGTGCCAAAGCAGACAATTCACTTAACCGCTCAACGCCGCTCATGCAGCATTTTTGCAAGAGCGGAAACTGCGCAGAGAAAGCACGCACAGCCAAATCAACACGCTCAGGACAAACAGAACGGGTATCAAGAAGAAACCCAATCCCCATCTCTAACACACGCATCGAATCGTCTAAATATTTCCCCATATCCTCTGGGGTTGATGGACGCTCAAGAAAACCCTCTGAATTAAACTTGGGCGGAGCTGAAACCATTCCCGCTAAAAAAATAACAAAAACCCAAACCGCTAATTTTTTATACATCGCTTATCCACACTAATGTGACCCACACCACAAAATGCCCGCTTGCTCTCTGGCAAACAGGCATCAAAAACCAACAAAACCCTCCCCGGAAATTCATGTTTTCTTTTTGATTTCAGAAAGAACCAAACCAACAAAGCTTTTGCCTCGCTAGAAAAGAAAACATGCGCTTAGGCTGAGCCAGAATCACTTGTTTTAATAAAAAAACAACGGGATAAGAGAAATAATAAAAAAACAGCATTTTTGGTTAAAAAACGCTGTTTTGACACGCTTATCAGAAACTTTAAGCAAAGAAATATGTTTTAAAAAATATCTATATAAAAAGTATTTTTTGTTTCAATTACATTTTATACAAAAAAATTGGCCTCCATATTGCAGTCTGGAGGCCAAAAAAAGATCTACATTTAGCTCAGCAAAACACCTACTTCGGATGCTTCACTTACGCCGTGATCTAAAAGATATTCGGGACGAGCTTTTCCCTCGAGATCACAATTCACACGCATTCTAATATTTACAAAACCACTTTCTGGCTCACGCCCAAGAGCCTTAACACGATCATAATGCGTAGCAGCAACAAGAACCGTTGCATGATTAGCGCCAACCGTTTTAATAAATTCGTATGCAGTTTTTTCACCTCGCTCAACAGATGTTCCCTGCCCCACGCTATCATCAAGCAATGCTAAACAAGATTGACCTTCTGCAAGCTCTTCTTGATATGCCAAACACATCGATGCTCGTGCCGCACGTGCAATAAAGCTCGATTGCCCCGCAACAATATCATCCACAACAGTCATAAACGAAATAATTTTATGGAATAACGAAAGCGAAAAACTCTCTGCAGCTGCAATACCAAAAACTTGCGCTAAAACAACGTTAGTTCCCAGGGCGCGCAAGAAGCTCGATTTACCGGAACCATTAGGCCCTGAGAGCACGTATTTTGTTGGCACATCGTGCGCGCCTGCAACAAATGTGTTAGCTCGCACAGAATCGCGCTTAAGCAACACATGCCAACCACCCTTCATCCAAACAAACGGCTTAGGATATGGAACAAACTCTACAAAACAGAACGGCGTTTTAGGCAGCGCTTGCGCATCAACAACAGTTCGCGCAACCGCCACATACACATCGAGTGAAGCAAGACTTTTTACAAGCTTTCTTACAAGCTCAAGATTTGCTTGCACTGCATTATATGCAACCAATGTTTTACCTACAGGAGAAACAAGAGAGAGTGAACCCGTACGATTAAAATAATTCTCATCAATAAATGATTTTATTTTTACAAGATCCCCCCCCGAAAGCATTCCCTTAAGGGCAGGAACCTCTTCTACCCGCGCAACAATGCGCTGACAATCAAAAATCAAAGCATTAAGCGCCGCAATATCATGGTACAACGCATTAACAATTTTCATGCGTGCAGAAAGCGCAAAAAGCGAGTACACAATTCCCACAATATGGTAGGCATCGTGCCCAAACTTTACAGCACTAACCGTGCGCTTAATCCACGCAGGCGCATCTTGCTTTACCGTAACACTATGTACACAAGAATGATCTTTGCAGGCTGAACCATGACCATGCGAACACCCTCCACGACTATGTTCATGGCCGCATGGCTCATCAACTACAGCCGCAGGAACAGGTGTAATGGGCGAAGCAGGTGAAACGGGTGAAGATGCCGCTGTAGCAGCATGAGGAATAGAACCAACAGGCTCAGTAGGAGAATATTTTTCAAGAAATCTATCTGTGCCGAATTTTAAAACTACTTTTTCTGCAAGATAAATGCCAACAGGTGTAAAATATTCCAGCGCATGACGAACATTCAGAGCAAAAGAACTTCTGTTAAGACGCTGCAAGCCATGCGTACTAAAAAACAGCGCATTTAGCATTTCATCTAACGAATCGGACCGCGTTGCAGGATCAAACGTTGCTAAAACCTTTTCACGCTCAGCAACATTAAACAAAAGGTCTTCAAGCCGAACAAGCAACTGCGGATCTGCAACAAGTGCCTTAAGAACATTCTGGCGCCCCACAATTTCACCTACATCAACCAAAGGATGCGCCATCATCTCTGGCAATAAGGCTTTTCCCGCAACGGTCTGAGGCGTGGCCAAAGCCTCACAAACGCCTCCGTGATTTTTATTAACACCCGCAGTCAGCTCAAGATCTCGCATTGTAAGCGCATCAATAACATGCGCAGCGCGAACAAAAGTTCCTGCAAAAACTGCCGCCAAACAAAGTAAAACCTTTTTTAAATGTAACTTCACCTTAAAAATCCTTATTAAAAATGAGCGCGCTTATCACAAAAACAAGCGCGCTCAACATACATTCCCAAAACGTATAAACGTTATTCTGAAAATTCTTCTTCTGCCTCTTGCACAGGTTTTTCTTTTCCAAGAATGCCCGGCATTGCATCAACAAATTCAGCAACACCTTCTGCGCTGCGCGTGTTAATAAAGAAATGAGGCGTTAACTGTACCGCATGGAGTTTTACATCTTCAAGCTGTGCAGGATTTAATTTATCAATTTTATTAAAGAGGTAGATAACGCGTTTTTTTTCGTCGATTCCTAAATCAACAAGCGTTTCTTGAACCACACGAACCTGATCTTGCCAGCCATGATTGCTTGCATCAACCACATGGAGCAGAACATCCGCATAGCGCACTTCATCCAACGTAGATTTAAATGCTTCAATTAATTTGTGGGGCAATTCGCTAATAAAGCCAACGGTATCAGAAATTAACGCTTTACAATCTGCTCTCATAAACCATTCACGCGTTGTGGTATCAAGTGTTGCAAATAATTTGTCTTCAACCAAAACATCGCTTTTTGTAAGTCTGTTAAGAAGGCTCGATTTACTGGCGTTGGTATATCCAACAATACAAATCATAGGGATGTTGCTTGCAAGACGTTGCTTGCGTTGCGTATCGCGAGCCTTTTGCAACGTGTCGAGCTTTTGGCCGGCTTTACGAAGCTGCTCAGCCAAAATACGTTTAATTTTTTCTTTATAGGTTTCACCAGGACCTTTATCGCCCACGTGGCCCGACTGCTGCGCAAAATCTGCACCACGGCCCGACATACGAGTTTTATAGATTTCAAGCTCAGCCATTTGAATCTGCAATTGACCTTCAGACGTTGTTGCAGATTTTTTGAAAATTTCAAGAATAAGCTCGGCGCGGTCGATCACCATAGTTCTCAACAAATCTTCAAGTTCACGGTGCTGAAGCGGAGTAAGACGCTCAGAACAGATAACGCGCTCAATATTGTTGTCATCACAAATCTTTAAAACTTCATCAAGCTTACCTTTTGTAAGCAAAAAACCCTTATCAACACTGCGAATTTTGGTGAAATACGTCATATCGTAATCGCACCCGAGCGTATCAACAAGGCTTACAAATTCATCAAAATAATCTTGAGCATCGGCAGATTTGTTGCCAGGCGCAAACACGCCAAGAAGAAGGGTGCGCGGATCTGCAATTTCTGTAAGTGTCGCTTGTTTCGTAGCCATCTCTACTCCTTGATCGTTTAAATGGGTGTTTGGCGTCTAACAGAAACATTCTAACACACGTAAAAATTCGCGCCCAGCAAATTTATTCAAGTCTCCAGACCGTATTTCTCTAAAAAAGATGTATAACTCTCTACAAAAACAAACTAAAAAAACGTTCTTCCCCTCCAAAAACCCC
>JBEITS010000101.1:0-3455 GCA_040374805.1 Campylobacterota bacterium
GTCTGAGCAGGCTCTTAACGCTAAAAAAGATTTTGCACAAAGCGGCGACGTGCAAAAAGCACTCATGACGGCTGCTAAAGCCAGCCTACAAAAGCAACTTAAAAGCTATGAAGAAACTATCAGAATTATTCAGATATCTGGCGCTGGATCAAAAGACGATGCCATTGCTCTTATACAGGCATTCGAGGGACGCGACAAGCTCGCAGCAGCACTCAGAAGCGATCCGTTAAAATATCTGAGCGCAGATGCCGAACGCTTTGCAAACTTTGCACAAGAATTCACCAAGGCACTTCCCGCAAGTGCCACGCTTAAACCAAACTCAGGCGAAAAGCCCGAAGACTGGGCGTTTAGAATTACAGAGGGGCGCGCCCCTTCAACACCCGCCGAAAAAAGCGCTGCAAAAACATATCTGCGTGCCCTTATGACAGAAGTTCAAGAAACGCTGCGCACACAACCCGCAACCCCTGCAGCAAGCACAACCGCTCCGGGCGCTGCTCCTGCCACGGCCCAACCTTTATCTTTTGAAGCTGAACTGCAATCCCTGCGAACTGACATTACGTTTGCCGCCCCAGACGCTAAAGCCCTCAAGCCCGAAGAGTTACAAAAACAACTTGAAGCCGCCGGGATCTCTAAAAAACAAGCTGCAGCACTTGCAAAAAAAGCGACAACGGCCATGACAATTTCTGCGGATGCTCGATTCGAAAATGTTACAGCAAGTGGAAAATCTGCACTAAAAGATTTCGACCTTGAGGGGTTGACGCCACAACAAAGAGCCCAAAAACGTGTTGTTGAAGATCGCCAAAGGGAAAAGCCTGGCGCGGTGTCTTCTGGTGAATTAACCACAGAGCAAGCAACTATTAAGCGCTACATTGTGGTAAGCAAAGGTGGGTGGAAGCATTCAGATGGAACAGACTCTGCTAAGGGCGAACTTTTAAGCAAAGATGGTTCCTCTGAGCCCGCTATTTTTGACGTACGCCCTTCAATAGTAGACGACAAAGAAGCTGTAATTGAACTAGATCTTGATGTACGCAATGGAGCACTCAGCAAGGACGCTCTGCGGCGCCACATTGCAGAACAACTCAAAAAAGACATCGTTGGAGACCCTGATTTACTCAGAGCCCTCACACAACCAGACTCTGCAATCAGCAAAATATTTATGGAGCACGTTGGAGAGCATGCAGAAGAAACCTACCAAACACGCTCACGGCCACTTAAAGAACAAAGAGAACAAGACCTTCTGGGCCTTGCGGCAACAAACCTTGTCCCTGTCCCTAACCCTCAAAAACTTCCTAGCGATGCGCGCGATAGAGTTGCAACTCTTGCAGCCGCACACCTGCAGGCGCTCAGGGCTGCCAAGGGCGATGCAGCAAAAGAAGCTGTAGCCAACAAAAAATATTACTCCGAATACAAAAAAATAACGCCTACAGCACCTGCAACACAGCTCGATGTT
The DNA here is from genome assembly GCA_040374805.1 of Campylobacterota bacterium. GTDB lineage: Bacteria > Babelota > Babeliae > Babelales > VHBT01. Next base: position 1,451 of record JBEITS010000101.1, read on the forward strand.
CTGGAAGCTGCGCACAACCAGATGATGCAAGCAACAAAAGACGAGCGCGGCCAAACACTGCCGGGCTTTAATCCTGTAATCATCGCCGATGGAAAAACACAAATGCTTGCAAGCCTTGCTGAAGATAACATTGCAACAGCTGTTAGGTTTAAACCCGAAGACCTCTCACTCGAGGGTGGTGCGGGCAAACGTACGTTTGAAGAAGTGGAACGCCATATCGGCGTTACCCTTGCGGCTCTTAATGAAGCACGCGCAGCAATGCCAAAAGATAGCGCTGAATTCAAAGCCAATATGGAGCTCTGCAAAGGTCTAAAAATTAAACTGGCCGAGCAAGCAACCAGGCAGCGCGAACTTTCAGAACGTGAAGCAAAGCTTGATGCACTTTATGAAACGCACGATTCTGATAAAAAAACATTCTTTAAGCTGCGCAAAGCGCATACAGATACCATAGCGCAACTTAAGAAAGTTGCTGCCGCAAGGGCTGAAGCGCTTGAAAGAAGTCCGCTCACAGGCGATGAAGCAAAAAGTCTTCTCCGCTCCCTTAAAGATGCAGACGGAAAATCACTTCTCACCATTGTAAGTTCAGATGCTAGCCGCAATGGCAAACCCGTAGAATCTCCCGAGAAACTTTCTTTTGCAGCCATTTCTGCAAACTACACCATCTTGCAGCACCAATTAGACAGAGCTCAAGCGAAATACGACAGCGCCACAGGAACCTCACGAGACAAAAGGCCTGTAGAGCAATTAGAAGCTCGCCTGAAGGCCTACAAACAGGCATACGATTTTGCCTACAGAAATGTGATGCAAGCGGAAGCAGAACACGGCCAACAGATGACTGCTGCAAAAGCAGAATATGCACAACAAACCAAAGAACTTAGAGAAAGATTACTCGCAAAAGTTATCCAAAAAACAGATGAAAATATTCTCACCCAAGCCACGCAGGCAGCAGAGTTGCGAAAACAAATAAAAAACCTCAAAGCTTCATCGGCTGATACCACAACACAAGAGATAGAACTAGAAAAAGTAGAAGCACGCATCAAACGCCTGCAAACCCTTAAAGCAAGCGGAAATATTATTGAGACATTAGGCCAAGAACAAGAAGAAGCCTATCAGGAAGCCCTAAGAAAAACTGGAAAACAAAAAAACCAAGGACTTCGCCTGAGGGATGTTGCGAATGCCGAAGTTAGCGCTCTCGCATTTAATCCTAAGGCATCAAAAACAGTTGCTCCCTCTACAAAAAAAACACTTGCAGAACAAATTAAAGCCGAAAGAGCTGTTGCGGGTAGCCCCTTTAGCCCCGTACGCACACCCGAAACAGAAGCTGCTGTACGCGCTGCGTTTGTAGCACGTATCGAAACACACGGCGCTGGCAAACAAGGCTCACTTGCTTCGGAACAAGTTAGACAAGAGCTTGCTGCAGAACTTGCCGCTAGGGGCAACCGCCGCCAAGCAAGAGACGACGAGCAAGCGCGAGAAGGCGGAACGGGCCTTGCCAAAAAAGTTGTTGTAACTCCAAAGCCTGCAGCTCCAGAAAGTAAGACGACTGCGGCACAAAGAAAATTCGCCACTGATGCTCAAGCAGCCCAGAAAGACATTGGAAAGCTCAATCCGGCAGAGCAACAAGCAAGACTTGAAGCGCTCGCACTTGAACATGCAAAACTCAATCCACAGTCTCCATTCGAAACCAGAAAAAGACTCTTCACCCGAAGAGTAGAGCTCACAGATGCAGCTAAAGCAAAACTAGCCGCAGACATGCAGAGACGTGGAGCCGATAAGGTAATTGCTACACTTGCGCAAACCGCAGCTCCCGCAGCAACTAAACCTCGCGCAGCAATCGACAAACAACAAGCCGATACTTCAGCCTTTATGGCCAAAGCTTTAAAATTGGCAAAAAAGAGCTCTACTGCCTCTGGTCTTAGAGCTAAAAAAAACTGGGGCTTTTTTGGAAAAGAAGTTCTAACTTCAGATTCACAAAAAGCTGTTGAAGCTGTTATCCGAGCGCACA
>JBEITS010000068.1:0-5591 GCA_040374805.1 Campylobacterota bacterium
TGCTAAAAGCAGTGTTAGGCACAAAAGTTGGAATGACCCAATTATTCGATAAGAATAGATGCGTTGTTCCTGTAACCGCAATTTCCACGGGACGGTGGATTGTTACACAGGTTAAAACCGCAAACAAAGACGGCTATAGCGCTGTTCAAGTTGGATTGCCACGATCGCGGTATCGTGCGCAGGAGTTTTCACCTGAATGGCTAAAGAATAAAAAAGAAAAGTTTTTATTCGTCCGAGAAATTCGCATTACTCAAGATAAAGAGTCTTCGTTTGAGCTTGGTCGTTCTATCAGCTTGGCTGATGTTTCGATTGCTGAAGGTGATTTGGTTGACGTAATGGGAACAAGCAGAGGGCTTGGATTCGCTGGAGCTATGAAGCTTCACGGATTCGCTGGTGGACCTGCTTCTCACGGTTCTGGATTTCACCGTATACCTGGTGCCGTAGGTCATCGCCGTACACACGGGGAAGTTGACAAGGGCAAGAGACTCCCAGGACATATGGGAGCGGAGCAAGTGACTGTTCGCAATCTCCGAGTGGTTAAAGTCGATTCAGAATCCGGTGTAATCTTCGTCTGCGGAGCTGTCCCAGGTAAGAGTGGCTTCTTGGTAACGGTTTCAAAGCGAGGATAATATACTATGAGCATGATACGAGTATTTAGTCGTAGCGGAGATAAACTCGAAGGAATTAGCTTAGCTTCTATGTTGAGCGAATCTACGCCCAACATGGTCTTGTTTAGTCAAGCTGTGCGCGTTCTACGCCAGAACTGGAGACAAGGAACTGTAGCCTGCAAAACTCGTGGGCAACTTGCGTTTTCAAATCGCAAACCATGGAGACAAAAAGGTACAGGGCGAGCTCGGGTTTCATCCATCCGATCACCATTGTGGAGAAAAGGGGGCGTTATCTTTGGGCCTCAACCAAGAACACGTGTATTGAGCATTGGACGCGAGCAGCGCCGTACGGTCTTACGAGATCTTTTTGCGGATGCTTTAGCTTCTGAGCGCATTGTGTGTTTGGATTTTGAGACAGAGCAGAACAAGCCTTCGACAAAGGTTGCGTCGCAAGTTCTTAATTCGGCAGGTTTGCAAAATGAACGAATTGTTCTTTTTGTGCCTGTAGATGACTTTGGCGCACGAGCATCGTTTGGAAATATCGCAACCGTTTCGATTGTATCATTTGATGCAGCAAACGCGTTTGCATTTTCCTACGCATCTCACTGGGTGTTCCTGAAAAAAGATATCGATCTATTCAAGCAGATGGTGGAACAATGGAGTTAAACGTTTACGGCGTTATTCGAAAGGTAATTATGACCAGCAAGAGCTGGCATACTTTCCAAACACAACACAAGTTGACGTTCGAAGTTGAACGCAGTGTGAACAAATCTGTCGTTCGTGATGCGGTCGAGAAGATTTGGGATGTTAAAGTTGAAAAAGTAAATATCATAAATACCCCTGATCATTCGGGTGTATTTGCTCGTCGCAAGTATGTTAGACCGGGAAATAAGCGCGCTATTGTTACGCTTAAGCCTGGTTACAAAATTGACATGCCGGGCGAAATGATGTCGGCGGGTTCAATGGAAAGTCATTCGACTTCCGTTGAAAACGAAGGGTAAGGGTATTCCGTGGCTATTATTGCAAGAAAACCAAGAAACGCTTCGCTGCGAATGCAGACCTTTGTAAAAACAATGGATCTGACGAAAAAAGCGCCTGAAAAGAGTTTGTTGAGTCCGCTTCCTCGGTCTGGGGGACGAAACTCATATGGACGAATTACGGTGCGTTGGCGTGGCGGTGGTGTAAAACGACAATATCGTATGGTCGATTTTATGCGTACCCATAAAAATATTCCGGGTAAAGTTGTTGCTGTTGAATATGATCCAAATAGGAACGTTCCTATTGTATTGGTTTCGTATGCTAACGGCGCAAAGACCTACCAATTAAGACCTGAAGGGTTGACTGTTGGATCAACGATTGTGGCTAGCTCAACAGCTGACGCAAATGTTGGCAACAGCTTGCCGTTAGAGTCTATTCCAGTTGGTTTCTTTGTTCACAACGTAGAATCTATTCCTGATCAGGGCGGTAAATTCGCTCGTGGAGCAGGAACGTCGGTTCAGTTAGTGGCCAAAGAAAATGGTCGTGCAGTGCTAAAAATGCCATCGGGCGAGCTTCGCACGGTTGTTGGAAAGTGCTGGGCAACTGTAGGAACATTGGCTAACGCTGAATTCCGTAATATGACGATTGGTAAAGCGGGTCGAAACCGTCATCTTGGCTTCAAACCATCCGTTAGAGGTATGGCTATGAATCCGGTTGATCACCCACATGGTGGTGGTGAGGGCCGTTCTAAGTCTGGTTCACACCCAATGACTCCATGGGGACGATCATGTAAGGGTGCTCGTACGCGTAAACGTGTAAATACGTTTATTATTCGTCGTCGTCGTCCGTAATTTTTAGGTAAATCAAGAAAATATTGAGAGGTTGTGAGGGCAGTATATGTCTAGATCAGTGCGAAAGGGGCCTTTTGTGGCCTCCCATCTTCGTGAGAAGGTGGCAGCAACTCGCGGAACGATTGCTCGGGCTCCAATTAAAACATGGAGTCGTGCAAGCGTTATAGTCCCTGACTTTGTGGGACAGACTTTTGCTGTGCATGATGGTCGTAAATTTATTTCAGTTTTTGTTACTGAAAACATGGTCGGACATCGGTTGGGTGAATTTGTGTTGACCCGTACATTTAAAATGCACAGTGGGCAACGTCAAGCTGCATCCGCTAAGAAGTAAAGGTAGGGTCAAATGAGTTCAAATATTGCTGTGGTATCTGCAGCTCGAAGTAATGGCGTACGTATGTCGCCTTACAAGTTGCGGTTATTTGCAGATGTTATTCGTGGCCGATCTGTGGAGCAAGCACTTGCGTGGCTGAAAACAGTCGGTTGCAACCGCTCTGTTCCGCTTATTAAAGCCATCGTTTCGGCTTATGCTAACGCACGTCATAGTGGAAATGTGCCAGATGGCGCATCAAAGAATGTGATTGTGCATAGGATTTGTGTTAACGAAGGTGGTTTTTTGCGCTATGTTAAACCAGGTGCTCGAGGGCGAGGCAGTCCTCAGCGCAAACGCTCAAGTCATATTGAAGTTGTTTTGGGAATGAGAGAAATTCCATCAGGTAAGGGCGAACAAGCCCACGTCGGTTGATTAGGAAGAGGTGTTACGGTGGGTCAAAAGGTTCATCCATTTGGGTATAGACTTGGAATTTACAAGGACTGGAACGCCAAATGGTTTGCAAAACGAGCATACTGGCAAGAACTTTGGGAAGACTTACAGATTCGCAAATATCTAGATGAAAATCTAAATAGTGTTGATTTGGCGCGAGTTGAGATCGAAAAAGCTGGTCAGGAAATGCGGGTTATTCTTCATTCCTCTCGTCCAGGACAACTTATTGGCAAGCGTGGACAGGGGATTGAGCAATTGCGCGAAAATCTTCTTAAGCGTTTTGGCAGAGAAGTTGGTGTTTCTGTTCAAGAAGTTAAAGATCCAGAATTAAATGCTGCATTGATTGCTAAGAGTATTGCTGAGCAAATCGAGCGTCGCGTTAGTTATAAGAGATTAATGAAAAAGGCGGGCTTTGCAGCAATGAGAGCTGGCGCTAAAGGAATTAAGGTTCGTTGTGCTGGTAAATTGGGTGGCGCAGAAATTGCTCGTGACGAATGGCTTCGTCTTGGGTCTGTTCCATTACATACGTTGCGCGCGGACATCGATTATGCTCTTGCGGAGGCTAAAACTACCTCAGGAATAATTGGCGTCAAAGTGTGGATTTGCAAGGGTGAGTTGTAGTCAATGTTGATGCCAAAGAAAACAAAGTATCGAAAAGTGCAACGAGGCAATCTTAAGGGATGGTCAAAGGGTGCAAGGGAAGTCGCGTTTGGTGAGTATGGTTTGATTGCCATTGAACCTGGTTGGGTAACCGCTAGGCAAATGGAAGCGATCCGTATCACTATCAGCAGGAAAATGAAAAAAACGGGTGAATATTTCTTCCGCATCTATCCAGACAAACCAGTTTCTAAAAAAGCTGCTGAAACTCGGATGGGTGGAGGAAAAGGCTCCCCAGAATTTTGGGTTTCTGTTGTAAAACGTGGTCGTGTTATCGTTGAAGTATCTGGAGTTGCCAAAGAGATTGCAAAAGAAGTCTTAAAGCAAGTTGCTTATAAGCTTCCTATTAGCACTCGATTTGTTGAAAAAGGCGGCGAAGCTGCCGTGCAGTATCCGGAGTAGGGAATGAGTATGAAAAGCATCAAGGATCTGCGTGAGCTCAGTGCTCATGATCTTCATGAAGAGCTGAGTGTATTGCGTAAAGGGTATTTGGATTTGCGTTTAAGCGCGTCTGCGAGCCAACTTCGTGATACATCGATGTTTAAAAAAACACGAGCTCAGATCGCTCGAGTGCTTACGTTCTTGCGAGAAAAACAAGGCTAATAAGCTCGAGTGGAGGTTTTAATGAGTTCTCAGGTTGAATCAGGCGCACAAGTAGTGCGCCGAGTATTAGAAGGTGTTGTCGTTTCTGATAAAATGCAGAAGACAATTGTTGTTAAAGTTGAGCGTGCGTTTCAGCACCCAAGACTTGGCAAGATCGTTCGTCGTGCAAAGAAATATAAAGCACACGATGAGCTTGGAACAGCAAAAATGGGCGATGTTGTTCAAATTATTGAATCTTCCCCGTTGTCAAAAACGAAACATATGATTCTTTCCCGAGTTTTATCTACTGGTAATAGGGGGTAGGCTAATATGTTACGTAAAGAGACTAAGCTGGTCATTGCTGACAATTCTGGCGCTAAAGAAGCCAAGATTATCCATATTGTGGGTAGTACGGGCAAGCAAATAGCGCGTGTTGGCGATCTTGTAAAGATTGCGGTTAAAAAAGCGATTCCTGGTGGAAACGTCAAAAAAGGAACAGTTCAAACAGCCGTTATTGTGCGAACCTGCAAAGAGATTCGTCGCGATGATGCGAGCTATGTTCGTTTTGATGATAATGCAGCAGTTATTGTGGACAAAGATAATCAACCTGTAGGGTCGCGTATCTTTGGACCAATTGCTCGGGAACTTCGTGTCCGTGGCTTTAGCAAGATTATTTCTCTTGCTCCAGAAGTGTTGTAGGGGAAATTATGATCGCTAGATTAAGAAAAAATGATGTTGTTGTTGTGATTGCAGGCGAAAACAAGGGCCATCAAGGTCCAATCATTGCAATTGATCGCAAAAACGACAGAGTTAAGGTTCGTGGAGTTGCAATTGCGACTCGTCACCAAAAGCCAAAATCTAATAAAGATGTAGGCAAAATTGTAAAAGAAGAAGCATACATTCCGGCATGCAAAGTAATGCCGGTGTGTCCTGAAACGAAGACGGGTTGCCGAGTGCAAGTGAGTCTTAACGAGCAGGGCGAGGGGGTTCGAATGAGCCATCACGCACGGATCGAATTGTGAGTGCGGGTAAACTGAATATGAAAACAGCAAGACTTGAAGAAGTATACAATTCAACACTCAAATCGCAATTGCAAAAGGACTTGAACATTAAAAATGTTATGCAAGTTCCCAAATTGTCTAAAATTGTGTTGAA
>JBEITS010000099.1:0-3543 GCA_040374805.1 Campylobacterota bacterium
CTTTGCCATTGTTTATTTTGCTCAAATATTTCTTTTATTTATGGATGCACAATCGAAAGAAAAGTCTTCTTGGTATTCAATTAAACGTTATTTTTGGGTGGGTTGGCGGCTACTTCCTTCGGTGCTAGTTCTGGCTCCAATTGGTCTTGCGATCTTTTTACCGATTATTACACTTGTCGGAGTGCTATCTTATGTTTTGACTATGGGGGTTATTAAATTATGGCTTGTAGCAATGGGAGCTTTTCCGGAGTACCTTCCGGGGGTTGCTGTCTTTGCTTTTTCCTCTTTGCTTATGGTGCCAGTTTCATTACTGTTGACTCTAGCCCATACGCACACTCTCTATACCAGAATTATGTCCCGGCATCGCGACCTATTCTTTGAAGAAACACATGAGGATTTAAATGAACAAAATTAAGCAGTTTTTTGCCCCATGCATGGAGCTTGTGACGGGTGCCGAAATTAGAGATACTTTTTCTCGTTCATATTCACTGTCTTCTGTAATTTTCTGGAGGCAACTCAAAGCTGTAGCGCTCTTTTTACTGGGGATGGTCGGAGTGGCCGCTGGTGCCTGGGTTTTAATGTCTGCACTAGGTTTTTTCGATGACGGGGCTTCTTATTCCTTGGATTTTGAATTAAAAACCTTTAACCCCCTTTTAGGAATCGGAGCAAACATTGCGGGGCTTGTTGCCATTGCTGTGCTTGCGTTGGTTTGGGTCACTGCCTTTGTACTTATCCCACGCGCGCCAGAAGGCGAAAGCATTCGGGGTTATGTTTTTAAAACATGGCGAAGCCATTACCACGTCTTGTGCGTGGCTCCCTTGGTGTTTTTTATGCCTTTTGCGGGTTGGGTTTTAGGTCTCGCATTTTTTGTTCCTTCGCTTTTCCCTCTGTTTGTTTTTTTTGATAATCCGCCTTCGTATAATTCTGTGTTAGCATCACTTATTGAAGGCTGGTATTTGTGGATCAAGTTTTTACCTTTTTGGGCTGTTGTTACATTGCTTGGGCTGCTGGCGTTAGTCTTTCCTCTCCTTATATTGCTCGTGGCAGGGTTACTTTGCGGGTCGCTTACGCTTGTTGCAAATAAAGCCGTAGGTCTATTCTTTACTGTTTTGCTGATGGGTTTTGCGTATTATTGGATATGGCGTATAGCTCTCTTGACCGTAGCAACTCCTTTTGTCACCTACGCAAAAATTAAAGAACGATTTCCCGACCTTGTTACAGATTCACAGGCCTAAAAAGTCATCCACTTGTTTGATGCGTTGGATCTGATTACACTAAACGGCAAAATTGTGCGACTAAGAAACTGTCTGGGTGTGCTCGATGGTAACTTTTGCATATCCCTGGGTCCTTTGGCTTGGCTTGGGCTTGGGTCTGCTGTGGTTTGTTACGCAATGGTTGCGTAAAGACCTTGTGGTGTATTCGTATCCGTTAACAGATTTTTTTGCAGCGTTTCATTCAACGCATAGTTTGGTCCGTCATAGCCATACTATCTTACGTTTTCTACGTGGCTGCACCTTACTCATTTTTGTGTTGCTGGCAGCGCGTCCTCAATATGTTGATGATCGTTCTCAGGTGATTGTTGATGGTGTTGATATTGTTCTTGCTCTTGACGTTTCGGGGTCTATGGGGCTCATGGATGATCCGCGCGATGTTCGAACGCGTATCGAAATTTCTAAGCAAGAAGCTATTAAATTTATTGATCGCCGCGAGAGCGATTCTATGGGCATTGTAGTTTTTGGCGCAGATGCGCTTTCGCTGTGTCCGCTGACGCTTGATAAAAAACTTTTAAAGGAAACGGTAAGAGAAATTCTTTTGGGCCGTGTTGTAAATGATGCAGGAACCTTTATGGGTGCAGGGCTTGCAACATCGGTCAACAGGTTGCGTGCATCTAAAGCCAAGAGTAAGGTAATTGTGCTTTTGACCGACGGATGTCCAACGCCCGGTGATTTTGTTGATATCGACCAGGCAATTGAGATGGCTAAAATCTTTAACGTTAAGGTTTATACCATCGGAGTTGGGAGCGTTACGGAAGCGTTCTGGCGCGACAACATGGGGCACTTGCATTCTGCGGGTAACTTCCATGCAGCCGATATGAAACTTCTTAAGAAAATCGCCGATACCACCGGCGGGATGTGCTTTGAGGCGCGCAAACCTGACGATCTAGAAAAAATTTATAAAACGATCGATGCGCTTGAAAAAACCAAACAAGAAACGATCTTGTTTAGTCGCAGGTACGAAGCCTTTTTACCTTTTATGATTGCTGCAATTCTTACATTTTTGTTGGAGTTTATTCTTAAATTCTGGTGGTGGAGGTTGCCTGTATGATGATTCGTGGAGAACCTGTTCTTTGGAGTAATGCCTATGCCTGGCTTGTCCTGCCTGTTTTTGCACTTCTCATTTTCGCCGTAATTCACCATTACTGGGCGCTTTCCCGGTGGTTTGCAAAATTAGCTATCCCAGAATATCAACCGCTCCTAATTTCTGGCGCAAATCCATGGCTTCGTCGTCTACGATTTCTTTCTTTTGTAGCTGTTTTGGGATGTCTTTTTGTAGCGCTTTGTCGCCCTCAGTGGGGCAAGGTTGAGGAAGTGATCTTGCGTGAGGGGCGCGATGTGGTGGTTCTTTTGGATATTTCGCGCAGCATGCAAGCTACAGATTTAGAGCCTACGCGTTTAGATGCTGCAAAGCTTAAACTTAAGCTTCTTCTTTCTAGGCTTAATTATGAGCGGTTGGCGCTTGTTCTTTTTTCGGGCGCAGCTTTTGTGCAGGCTCCATTAACGGTGGATTATCAAGCGTTCACAACATTTCTCGACCAGGTTGATACAGAGATAATTGCTTCTGGCACAACGGCGGTTGATAAGGCGCTGCTTAGAGCCATTGAATTGTTCGATTCTAGCCTTGCAGGCTCCAGCAAAATTATTTTATTGGTGACCGATGGAGAAGATTTTTCAACGCATTTAGATACTGTTGCAAAGAAGGTTAAAGAAAAAGATATTCGCTTGGTGGCTTACGGGGTTGGGTCTGAGGGCGGAGCTCCAATTCCACGTAAAGATAATGCGGGCAGGGTTGTTGGGTTCGAGCGAGATGCGCAAGGAAAAGCATATCTTTCTCTTCTCAATGTGCCTCATCTAAAAAAAATATCAGAAGACCTATCGGGTAAGTGTGTTGTTGCAACAGAAGACGATTCTGATTTAGATCAAATTGTTGAATACATCATGTCTGTTGAAAAGAAGAAGTTTGAAGATCGTACAGTGTCGTCGCATGAAGAGCGCTACCCCCTGGCGGTGGGAGCTGCAGCCGTTTTATATGCAATCAACGCATTGGTATGAGGAGGCAAACTATGAAACTTTTTAAGCTTTTTTGTCTGGTTTTTTTCACGATTACGCTGCCGGTTCAGGCGAGTTGGTGGTGGCCCTTTAGCGGTAAACCTACAACGGATCCTGATAAGGAATGGTATGCGCAGTTGGTTCAAGAGCAGCTTGCCAATCCATATGACCCGCTTATTAATTACAATTTAGGCGTATTGGCGTATAAAAGTGGCAA
>JBEITS010000119.1:0-2447 GCA_040374805.1 Campylobacterota bacterium
TCAACTTCGCATCAAACACATTTTGGTGGATGAATATCAAGATACAAACACCGTACAGCACGACCTTCTTAAACAAATGGCATTACGCCCCGATGGAACACTTTCTGTTACATCGTTGTGCGCCGTGGGCGATGAAGATCAATCAATTTATTCGTGGCGTGGCGCACAAGTTGAGAACATGCGTCTTTTTAAAGATGATTTTGCACCTGTTGAAACCATTAAAATTGAACAAAACTACCGATCGGCACAACCCATCCTGACGGCTGCCAACACCGTTATCTCACACAACCGCAACCGAACCGCAAAAAATTTGTGGTCCGCCAAAAATGCAACCAACAGAATTCTGCTCGCAACCTGCGGTACCGCCTACCAAGAAGCAGACCTCATCTCTATCACGCTCAATAATCTACCCGAGAGCATCACACGAGGGCAGGCCGCCGTTTTGTATCGAACACATGCCCAAACACGCGTGCTTGAAGAAGCACTGATGCGCGCCGGCACACCCTACACAATTATTGGCGGCATCCGTTTTTATGAGCGCAAAGAAATTAAAGATGTTTTAGCCTTTATGAGGCTCATCGATAATCCTGTAGACCGCGTTAGCTTGTTGCGCGTTCTTAATGTTCCCGCACGTGGCCTGGGAGAGAAAGTTGAAGGAATTTTGCTGGATACCTGGAATTCATTGCCGGGCATGCCCTTTTCAGAGCTTTTAAGCCACCTTATTTCTCATCGAGAACAGCTAGGCCTCTCCAAAGCCCACGAGCGAGGCTTACGCGAATTTCTAGAGATTTTTGAGGGAATTACGCGTGAAACAGGCATTGCCAAGATTTACGAGCTGATTATCGAGCGCACAAGCTATCTTGATTACCTCGCGGCCGAATACGAGCGCGAAGAATTTAGATCAAAATCCGAAAATCTACGCGAACTGTATCATTCAATCGTATTTTTTGAGAAAAAAGCCTTAGAAAACTCAGAAAAAGTAGAAGCCGAAGCTCCGTTGACCTCATTTTTGACGGAAATCGCCTTACTCCAAGAAAAAATTAACGATGACACAGAGCAAGCCGACACCGTTAAATTGATGACGCTGCACAGCGCAAAAGGCCTCGAATTCAACCTTATTATCATCAGCGGGCTAGAAGAAACAGTTCTGCCGAGCAGCCGGTCAATGGAAAGCCGCGAAGATATCGAAGAAGAACGTCGACTTTTTTATGTGGGAATTACACGCGCTCGTGAATATTTGCTTATTTCGCACGCACTCACCCGGAGCACCTACGGCCAACGCGCCAGCCAAGAAGCTTCACGATTTTTGCGAGAACTGCCCGACAAAGAAATTAACGCAACAGACTTTTCTGACATGTATTCCAACGAAATAACCCGAACCATAAACACCTGGTTTGGCAACAAACAAGCAGCCCCCAAATTCATAAAATTTGGCCTATCTCCCGAGGATTTGCCTCAGTTTGTTGCAGCTCGCAACAGAGAAAAACCCTCAACAACGCATCGCCAACCGCCACGCACCATAGCAAAACCATCGCACGTTGCACCAGCAGGGAAAAGCAACAAACAAATCTGGGTTGAGCCCCTAGCCGGCGAAAGACTTAAGAATTCTGGATATCAAAATTCTTCACCCTGGAAAATTCATGCCGAGGTGTATCACGCAACATTTGGTACAGGGAAAATTATATCGGTTGAACAACGCGCAGATGATAAATATTTAGTGACCGCCAACTTCAGGAGCGGACAAAAAACGGTTCTTTCATCTTTTTTGCAACTAACGCCTCACTAAAAACCATGCTAAACGCCCACCAACCGAAACTTGTTTCAGCCTGAAACCAATTATGAAGCTATTTTTTTAGTTTTTAAGCATTTAACGCATTTTTGATCGCACCATGCGCCATAAATGCAATAAGACTGTATGTTCAAAAGAACCAACAAAACCTATGCCGGCCCTTTAAAGTCGATATTTCGATGAAAAAAACGCAGTTTTCTTTATTTTTTGCATGCCTCGTCTTGCTTTGCCCCCCAAAGGTCTTGGCTATTCCTGCAATTGGAATGCCCAAAATTTGGCTTGGATTGCAAAAAAAGACTCCCGCGGCTATTGCACCTACTCCACAAGAAACGCGCCAAGGTCCGTCCGATAGCAGCCCAACACTGGTTGAAAACTTAGCTGCAACCCTACCCGAAGAACCAACCCAGCAAGAAGAACCTATACAAGAAGACTCCCACAGCACCACAACTCCCATAGAAAGCGAACCCTTAGCACTACAAACAGCCGAACCAGAGGCAGAGGCAGAAATTTCAAGCCCTGTTATTGCACCAACAGGACTACCAGAAACCCAAGATGTTTGCGTACAAGAAAATACTCAAGAAACCCAACCTGTTTTGCTCGAACCAGAACCCGCATCTAGCACCACAGCAGCCAACGCCACATCAACTCTTGAAGATCA
>JBEITS010000117.1:0-2669 GCA_040374805.1 Campylobacterota bacterium
AAACAACAAACTCCGAGGAAAAAAATACACTTAATAAGCAAGCAGAAGAAGCAGAGGCCCTCTCGAAAGCCCTTGAGGCGACCGCTCAACAAAAACGCCGTATAAGACGAGGAGTGCAAGCCGGGCTTGCCGTCGGGGGGATTGCCACCGCTGTGGGAGGGGCTGTAGCTGCAGATAACATAAAAGAAATAATAAGCCCAGACGACGGAAACCTTAAGCAATAACACAATTGTGGATTGAAAAAAATCACGGACATTTTATCCTTGGTAGATAGTTATGGTACGCACCAATATTAATTCTACGAGAATCTAAATTTATGATTATTCCGTCATTCACTGAAGGCGACACAAAAAAGCTTGAAACATCCCTCAAAGCGGCGATGGATACCTGCATTAAACATTACGAACGCGAACTTGCAACAATTAGAACCGGCAGAGCATCTGTTGATGTGCTTGATAGCGTTAGGGTTGAAGTTTATGGCCAAGTTATGCCCTTGCGCGATCTTGCAACCTTAGCAGCGCCCGATGCTCGCTTGCTGACAATTCAGCCATGGGATAAAGGCACACTCGCTGCAATCGAAAAAGCTATCACAATCTCAGACCTTGGCATGACGCCTCTTAATGACGGAACAATTATTCGCCTTCAGCTCCCCCTTATGAGCGGCGACCGCAGAGAAGAATTGGTAAAAGTTCTTCATAAAAAAGAAGAAGAAGCACGCATTCAAGTAAGAAATGCACGAAGAGACCATCTTAATGCGGTTAAAGACGCAGAAAAAAAGAAGGAAATTTCTGAAGATTTTAGCAAAAGACTTGCTGATTTAACTCAAAAAATCACCGACCAATTTATGGTTGTGATCGATGAGCACACGGCTAAAAAAGAAGCCGCGCTTCGCCAAGTTTAATACAATTTCGTACGGGCGCAGTCATCACCTGGCTGCGCCCGCATTGTTTCTGCCGAATGCTTCCACGCTATGTCTGATCAACATTTTTCTCATTTACACCTTCACACAGAGTTCTCTCTGCTCGATGGTGCGCTGCGCATTAAAGATGCTGTAGCGCTTGCCAAACAGCAGCAGTGGAAATCTATGGCCATCACAGACCATGGAAATGTGTTTGGCGCTGTAAAATTCTTTCAGGAAGCAGAAAAAGCAGGTATTAAGCCCATTTTGGGCGCAGAAATGTATTTTACCGATGATGCTAAAACTAAAGATTCACGCAATAAATATTACCACATGGTTTTGCTCGTCAAAGACGCCAAGGGCTACGAAAATCTCTGTCAGCTTATGGCGTATTCCTTTGCTGAAGGGTTTTATTTCAAACCCCGGATCGACCAAAAAATTCTTCGTCAGTATTCCGAGGGGCTTATTGCCAGCGGCGGATGCTTAGGCGGCCAAATCCCTACCCTCCTGCGCGAAGGCCACATCGATGAAGCAAAAGAAAAAATTGAGTGGTTTTTAGACGTTTTTGGGCGCGACAACTTCTTTTTTGAGGTCATGGCTCCTTTTGACGAAAAACAACGCATCACCAACGATTTGCTCTACGAATATGCAGCAAAATACAACATCGACTGCGTTGCAACAGGAGATGCACACTACTTAAAGTGCGAAGACAAAGAAGCTCACGAGATCATGCTATCCATCCAAACGAAAGACGTTATCAGCAATCCTGAACGTTATTCGTTTGGAGATTTTCAGGGCCATCTTAAAACCACCCAAGAAATGCTCGATGCATTCCCCGGTAGGCCCGAAGTTGTATGGAACAGCGGCAAAATAGCGGACCGATGCAACTTTAAGTTCACCATGGGGCAACTGCAGTTCCCAGTGTTTGAAATCACCACGGGCGAAACAGATAACGAATACTTTGCGCGTCTCTCACAAGAAGGGCTTGATGAACTTATCGAGCGAGGACTTATCCCTAAAGACCAAATTCCTGCGTATCGGGAGCGCCTTGATATTGAAGTCACACTGATTTGCAAAATGGGTTTTGTGGGCTATTTTTTGGTTGTTTCAGATTTCATGATCTGGGGAAAAAAACAAGGGATTCCTATTGGGCCAGGGCGAGGTTCTGCTGCGGGGTCGCTTGTTGCATGGGCACTTAAAATCACCAACGTTGATCCTCTTAAATACAACTTACTTTTCGAGCGTTTTTTAAATCCCGAACGCGTAAGCATGCCGGATATCGATATCGACTTCTGCATTGACCGGCGCGAAGAAGTTATCGATTACGTTCGCCAAAAATACGGCAACGATTGCGTTTGTCAGATTATTACATTTGGAACCATGATGGCCAAAGGCGTACTCAAAGACGTTGCTCGGTCGATGTCTATCCCCTACGCTGACGCCAACCACCTCACAGATTTAATCCCCAACCAGCTCAAAATCACGCTGAATGAAGCACTTGAGCAAGAAATTAAGCTACGAACACTCGTTGATAGCAACCCACTCTTCCAAAAACTTTTCGACATTTGCTTTAAACTCGAGGGCCTCACGCGCCATGCCTCAAAGCACGCGGCGGGCGTTGTGATTGCGCCTAAAGCACTGCAAACCATTGTTCCTTTATACGTTCCGCCCAAAACAACCGATTTGGTGACGCAATATGCCATGACTGAGCTTGAAGCTCTGGGTTTTCTTAAGATGGACTTTTTAGGCCTTAAGAACTTATCGGTGATCG
>JBEITS010000122.1:0-2363 GCA_040374805.1 Campylobacterota bacterium
CGGCAGGGCAGGGTTGTAGGCTACCTTGCCCACGTGCTGATCAAGCTCAAAGGACTTATAAAATTCGCCCCCTGTCTTGATCTGTAAGTCCCAATTCCCCTCCACCAACACCATGTATTTATGCTTTGGCAGGTATTTAAGGTTCTCTTTGTACTCCTCGGTCAAATAGGGGTTGTCGGTTATCTTGGAAGGTATGTACAGCCATTTGTCGGGCATCGTACCCGCAATGTAGTGGTCATACACCCGTGCCTTGAGCCAGTTGTTGGATGGGTTTGCGGTTGCGAGAATGACGGGCTTTGGCCTCGGCTCGCACTCCCATCGTCCTGCGCGACTGAAGGCAAGGTCGAACGTGCTTTCTTGGCACTCGTTTAATTCCTCGAAGAGGAAGCCATTCACCTCCAATCCCCTGAGCCAAAAGCCGTCCTTGTCTTGGTCGTAGTTTTCTCCTTTGAATAATATAACACTTCCGTTAGGGTGGTGGTACTCGTATGGGTTCTGCCGCAGCTTGCCCTTTGGTTGGAGCTTGTCGAACGATGGTATGGTGGTTGTGCGTAGCTTCTCGCTGTTTTCCCTCACCACGCACCATCGGGAGCGTGGGAACATCTCGCACATCAACAGCAGGGCCGAGAGGCCCCAGAAGGTCTTCCCTCCCCCCATCGCACCACCGTAGAGGATGAAGCGGTGCTGCTCGGAGGCGAGCGCATCCATCGCCTCCTTTTGTGTGATGGTGAGGTTAACGTACATGATGCAAAGGTAGGCAGTTATGCGGTTATCGAAATATCACGCAGTTATGCGGGAATAGGATAGTTAGCTGCAAGCCTACCGACCACGTTTACGAGCTTGTTTTGCACGTTTAGATGCAGCCCTTGACTTTTTCTGTTTATTAGTCATTGGACTTTTAGAATAACCTTTCCGACCTGAGCCGCTATAATTTAATCCATCCAATCCAGCATAGGGATTTGTAAATTCAAAATAATCTTTTCTCTCTTGTTCTGCCATTGTAGCGGCTAACATACCTGCTAATAGGGCTGTTTTTTTGTTGCTCATTTTTATATTTGTTGTGAGAAAGGCCAGCGGCTAACAGCGGTTTTGCAATAGCCGCCTGACACATCTCGGTTAATAATTAAATTTCTCTATGCGGCCATCGCAAAGCCGCAAAACGTTATACGCAAGCACTACATTCCGTTTCCAATTAAACTTTTGTGGAAGAAAAAAAGAAAACAAAAAATTGCCTACGCTCATAATGATTTAATTGATTGAACCTCATTAAAAAATTCAACTATTTTATTTCTGAAATCGGCAGGACATTCTTCTTTCAATATACCTGTTACATCTTGCTCAATCTTTGCAGTCATTATCACATCAAATAGTGGATATAATTCTCCCCAATCTGCAAATAAGGCAAAGAACTCTCCATTTCGTAAGAATGAACTTTTGTGTCCGATTTTATCAAACAGAAATAAAATAGTTTCAGAACTTAATTTGCCTTCTTTTGCTACCCAATTTTCAACTATCTGGTTTATGTCGGTATTGGATTTTGATATTGCTTCTCTTTTAGCTAAACATTCGGCAAATAAATGTTCTCCACCTTCATCAATCAATTCTAATTCGTTGGTGCTTTTCCACGCAACGGTGCTTCCTGTGTCTGTCCACATAATTGAGTAATCATCCACATTGCCGCCACCATATTTGTCGTTGTAGCTGTATTCTATCAATGCAGTTTTGCCTACATCATTAGGCGAAATATCTTTCGTGCCTTCTTTGCTACTCCAAATTTGGTGTCCAACAAGCACCTTTACTAAATTTCCTCTTTTGAATTTCTGTTCCATATTTTATGTTTTAATGATTTAATTGCCCCGCTAATTTTTTGTTTTCTTTTTTACCGTGTTCCAATTTAAGTTTCGGCTTAACTAACCGTGCCAGCGTATAACACACGTTTGGCAAAAGTGGCGGTGCAGTACTCCGCTCGACATTTACTGCCATATTCAACATTCGTTCTACGCATTGGCATTTGTGGTTAAAATCGCCACCTTCGCCAAGCGAGGGAACGTTATCTGTCATTTTCCTAAGCCAGTCGTGAGTTAGCGGTGTTGTGTTCATTCCTCATCAAAATCTAAGTCCGGAATTTCAATCCCGCCTTGGTCTACCATCTCCACGATGCTATACGCAAACGTTCGGTGCAACCTCAGCAGGGCTTGTATGGGTTCTGATAGCTTCACAGCTACATCCGTTCCTTTCGCTTTTAGGTGCGTCACAATCGCTTCTTCATTCTTCAGCAGAGTGTTAATCACCTCAGCGTGCATCATCGCGTCTGCGTTCTTGTTTAACACGCTCAGCAGGTCTTTAGCCTCGTCGATGCACTC
>JBEITS010000081.1:0-4858 GCA_040374805.1 Campylobacterota bacterium
ACTTGAAGAGACTAGTTGACCTTCGCCACCAGCAAAAACCTCGCTAACAGATGCCTCTGGCTTGCTCTGAGAAGAATCTTGCGCGGGCTTAACAACCTCTGGAGATGGAGTTTCTGAGGATTTTACCTCCGCGGCTGAAGACGCATGCAACAAAGACTGTGCATCAGAAGTTGCGGTAGCCAATAGAACCGAAGCGCCAAAAATACCGGCACAAAGAACTATAGCCAACCCAAAAGCTTTGATTTTCATACAGTTTCTTTCTTTTTAAGAACAAACCCTATGACTTCATCGTAACCAACCATGTATTCAGATAGCAATAATTACAACAACAAAGCACAACAGACTCAACGCTCAAAGTTTTCAGAAAGAAAACCGCGTAAGAAAAATTTGCTCAAATTGGAAGCAAAACCCCAAGATTTTGCAAGACAAAAAAATAATGGGTTAAATTCTGAAAAATAAAAAAGGATTTGCGTATAAAGCCAGATCTATAAGCTGAAATACAGCGAAAAATATAAAAACTTGCATATGAGGCCACCCTGTAAGCTGAAAAACCGCGCAATAGCACGGGAAATTGAGATCTTAAGAGCTAAATCAATATGCATATGAGGCCACCCTGTAAGCTGAATTCTGTATCTTGCAAGGCAAGACGGCAACCATTTCTCTCGGCGACATACCCGTGCATTGTAACGAAAGCTGGAAAACTCTCTGCACCTATTTTGTCTTGCTCCAAATGGGGTTTTCCGCACAAGACAATTACTTGGCCCGTGTGTGCGCTCTTACCGCACAATTTCACCCTTACCCTGCGCGAACGCCAGGCGGTATCTTTTCTGTGGCACTTTCCATAGGCTTACGCCCCCCGAGCTTGAATATTTCTATCTTACTCGGCATTTTTCCAGCTAGGAGTTCAGACTTTCCTCACCTAATCATTAGAAAACGTTAGGCGCGATTGCCCAGGCAACCTCATACACCCTCCCAAGATAGCAAAATCTTATGAGAAAGTATTTTCCACTCATTCACGAGCCGAGCTAGATTCATACAATATGGGTGCAACCCTAAATATGCTCCACAAGCCCCTACGGTTTTTACGTTCACCAGAAGCAGAAGGCGCAAGAACAACAGCTGACGCACAATCAGCCACGACGTCACCCTCACCAGTATCCGAATCTGCCTCACAAATAGACACTGACGAAGCAACGCCAAGGGGCACGCCACCAGATGGCGCATCTAAGTCTACATCATCAGAAGACTTAAAGAGCAACGCAGCATCTGCCCTGCTTCTTATAGCTACACACAATTCATGATACGGCCGCCAAGAATCGTCCTTAGCATGGATTAAAAGAGATGGATACTCAGAACAAAGGCCTTGCAAAAGAGCCCGATGAATTTCGGGATTAGCCGAAAATAAAATTTCCCCCTGCCTATGAAGAACGTCCAAAAGCGCTACACCTTCATCTTGTGATTTTTTTTCTGTAAATACACGTCGCAACGCATGATATGCCTCAAAATACACAAGCGCATTCTCTTGAACATACTCGTCACAATAAAAACTCAATTTTAAGGGGGTCTTAACCTTTTCATCGTATGCATCTTTCATAAGGCCCGCAAGAAAACAATACGCCTCTCTAAAGGGCATGGCTTGAACAGAAAAAGATATCATAAACGCAAACCAGAGAATGCTTCTGCACATATTTTTCACCCCAACACGGCTTGTTGCAACCACTCATATCGTGACAGGTTTAATAGAAGGAGCTCAATCAATACAAAAGATGTCCAATTACATGCGATCATGCTTATTTTTTATGAATTTACAGCTCAAGCTTTTTATACAAAGAACGAACACGTTGCCGATAGTTTGCCAAAGAAAAATAGCGCCTCACCAAAGCACTTGCCCCAGCACCCAAGCTCGCCTGACGTCCCACAGAGAATAACACTTCTTCGCAACAGTCTGCCCACACATCACTATCGCCTACCGGACACAAAAAACCCGTTTCTCCATCAACAACCAATTCATTTAAAGGCGGGAGATTTGAAACAATCGAGGGAAGCCCAACGGCTCCAGCCTCTATCACCGGCCGCGCAGCATGACCTTTTGTTGCAGGAAAAAGCACGCAATCTGCCGCCTGAAACGCAGAAAGCGCAGAAGGCACAGGTCCTAAAAACACTAAACGATCACTCAACACTTCCTGAAGAGACTTAACCTGGGCGTACCAGTTTTCTATTCCCAGAATTTTTTTAAGCCATGACGTTGCGGGAAAATTCCAAGAATTTGCTATCACCAGCCACACATCATTGTGCCCACGGTTGCGCAATTCTTTAAGAAGCTGCAATGCCTCGAGAGCACCTTTCTCTCGCGAAAGGCCTCCCACATACAAAAGAACTTTGTCATTTTTAGGAACACCGTGCCGCGCACGCCATTCGAGCCGCGTCAACTCGCTAGGAATAAAAACAGAGCAATCAACCGCATTATATAAAATCTCAAGCTTAGGATTGCCCGCCCAAAAGCGACCATCGTACGTTGTTATTGCTAAAATTTTTGAAGCATAGCGACTCACCATCCATTGCATAATCGCCCTGCGAATACCAAGATAGCCCGGCGCCAAAGACTCTCTAATGTGCCACACAACAGGAATACCCATGGCACGTGCACGAACTGCCCACGCAACAAGAGATGAGGTGTTAAGATGAATAATATCGGGCTGAACTGTGCTAATCCAAAATTCCGCATCACGCCACCACACCAACAACGAATCTCTAAGGCTTTTCAGAAGCTTGCCAACATGATACCACCGGTACCACCAAACCTGTGTATGAGGAAAATCTAACCGCCCCACCGGCCCTGCAACAGAAATGCCTGCCGTGCGAAATAAATCGATTGCTGGAGAGTCGAAAAGAAATAAAACAGTAGGAATATAGTGCGCAGAATCGAGCGATTGAATAAGAAGCAACAGGCTATGCGGCGCCCCGCCCATGCCCACACCATGGTGCACAAATAAAATTTTCTTTTTTTTTTGCATAAACGCTTAATACGCAGAAATACAATCAAGCTCGCACGCAGTGTAATTCGAGATAAAAGTAATTACTAGTCGATAGAAAACCATACTATGCGCACAAAAAATATTACTTTTTTGTGCTACACGTCACAAGAAAACTGTCCAATAAAACTTCAAGCATCAAACAAAGAATAAAGGATACCACATGCCCTTTGGGCCAGACCATCTACATCATTCCCCTCAAGCAACCAAAGCCTATCACCATAAGCTGCATCCAGCCGCTCAACATCACGAAAATCAGTCAATCCAGGCAAACAAACAATAAATATTTTACTGCAAGGATCGCTTAAAATAATATTTTTAATTGATTCACTCAACAAACGATCCAATACCGTCAAATCGTCAGCATTACGAAAATTAAGATCATCTTTATCGAAAAAGAATCCAGAAACAGTTTTTTGTACCTCACATCTACCGGGATGAGTCTCAATAGCCGTAACAAGCTGATGAGCATCAAAGTTAGTAATAGGCCCTTCGTAAGGAAAGTAATATCCAGACGCGTAGCCGCCAGATTTCTCCTCTTGCGAGTCCCCCTGAACAGAAGGATTCTGAGTCACAGTGTCAGGCCATGGAACATTTGAACATCGCCTAAGTGCTTGATGTGGTCCTATAGCTTTGGAGCCTAATAAAAACCAAGCAAATTTAATTAGTTTGGGCCTGAGCGAGAATAGATCTCTCTCATAATCGTCGTGATTACGGCTAAAAGCTGTTGTAATACTAAAGGCAACAGAAGTCGCAGGAATAGCTGGATGCCATTCACTCACCTCATAACGTTTGATCGTATCCACATCCTTTTTTTGAGGCAATAAGCTTTTTAACCTAAATAAAACTTGATACCCCAAAGTTCCCGCGGGAATATATGCTCCAGCAGGAAATTCAAATCCCTCAGGAGCATCATAATGCATATTAAGCGCTTCGCCTGTATAGATAAAAGTAGGGACACACTTAGGTAGTTCTCCTTGCGCCCGTCTTCCCCTCTGTGGACCAGGTTGACTAGGTGAACCGCTTTGAGAAATTACAGAACCACCAGAACCAATTTGCGATGGAACACTCAAACTAGAAGAGCCGCTTAACAAATATCCAGCAGCACCAATTATTGCACTCGCACCCAAACATTTTCCCCAAAAGAGAGAGGAACTCGCAGAATTAGATTCATCACACAACAAGTTCTTAAGACTTTTTGCTAAACCATCTGCAAGTTGTTCTGTGCTTGAATAGATTGTTACAGCTGCAGAAACTTTATAGCCCTTTTTTGCCAACTTACAAAAAGCAAAAGCTGTGGCCTGAGTATTGTTAAAATAAAAACGAAGCACTGTCTGAGTTTTAACTTTAATAGAAGCACTAAAAGCCACGACAAGTGAATGAAGGTGCTGCTCAACTCCTGCCATAGAAACAGTATCAAAAGGAGCAATCTCTGACTGCAAGTTTACACAAAACGGTTTTTTGTCCTTAAAAAGGTCACGTGTTTGCAAAACCCTCTCATAGAAAAATGATGCCGAATGAACCCTTCCTGAACTAGGAGATGAATGGTTTGCAGTCGCCAAAACTTTTTTAGATGCCGAAAGAGAAAGGTTTGTGAAAACCAAAAACAACACCAATATTATTCTCACCAAAAATACCGCATACAAAAATCGCCCCACAACCAAAAATCAGCGTATCACATTCGCAACACAAGAAATATCCGGAATAAAAACAACCCCAAAAAAGGTATTTTTTGTCAAAAATGATTAGCATCACGATTCACGCTGCACAAAAACATTCTCGCAAGCCCTACAAATTACTAAACTATCGCGGCTCTTCAATGCTGC
>JBEITS010000120.1:0-2445 GCA_040374805.1 Campylobacterota bacterium
GCAATAACTTGGTCAAAAAAGAGCTGGCTTGGCAAAATACCAGAAATGAGTACCCCGAGAGCTGTTTTAATGCTTTCCCCAACAATCATAAGACCCCTGGAGAAAAACCCAAAAACAAGCAATGCAGGAATTAAACGTACAGCCAACTTGAAACCATTCTTAATCGATTTTCTCAGTGGTTTATCTTGGGAGGGCTCATCCATGTAAAACAACAGCGAAAATACGAAAAATTGTTTAGTAATCAACAAAGAAAACAACGATAACCAAAAACTTCTTCGCGTAAAATTGGTGCTACCAGATGCATCGGGCAAAAAAAGTGAGTGCATAATCAGCACAACGCGGGAAACAAAAAAAGCACATTCAATCACCAAAATTAACGCAAAGGCCGCGATAGGCACAAAGAGATGCCACGGAAATGTTGGGCTGTATTTGGTAGAGAAAATGTAATACATGAAGTCATCAACAGACATTGATGGGTCATAAAGCTTAATTCCGAAATAAGCGGCGGCCACAAGAAGCACTAATCCAACACGCCAAAAAGACGCAAAAAAGATTTTTGCTGCCCGAAACGCAAGTGAGGCAGATGTTGAAAGAACATCAGAAAACGCCGCGACACTAAAAAAGTCCCCGGACGGCGCGAAAAAAGACTTATTGCTGCTCATTATTTTGCTTCCTCAAAGAAAAGAGATCGATATTTACCGAGAATTTTAACATACATCGTGTTGATAACAGCCAAATGAAAAAAAACCATGGGAGCCACAAAAAACAAAAAGACAATTGCTGCTGCACCCAAAAGAAGTTGTCCTAAAAACATGGAACCGAAAATTAGGGTGACCAGCGATTGCGATACAAGAACCAATAAGAACGAAAGTAAGGCCAAAATAATAAACGAGCCCCCTGAGACCAAAACAACAGCTGGAAAAAAACGCATATACGCCCAAAATCCACGGGAAAGAGCCTTGGTCAGTGAATCGAATGAAGCGCCCCCATCCATAAAAAAAAGCATGGCAAACGCCCAGATGCTGGCAATAAAACCAACCCCAGAGAGCAATAAATACGCAGGAAAAAGAACTAGAGCGGGCACAAAATATTCATTAAGGCCGGTGACTAAATAATTCCAGTCTTTAGCTTCTCGCGAGGGACGCATGAGCAAAAGAGCTACAAATGAAAAGAAGTACGCGCAAAGATTGGCGATTAACGTTGAAATAATAAGACTTGGCACAGAAACTGGGGGTGGAAGCTCAATGCCTGAAGCATCAAAAAAATTATATTTACTTAAAAACAAAACCGCCGCGCGTTGCGCTTCGGCCGTTGTCTGACTCAGAGCAAAATACATCACAACAACAACGGGGAAAAGCCACCAAAGGTGCGAAATAAAAAGCCTGAGTGCTTGTTGGGCCGCTGCAATAGAAAACAAAAACGTGCTCTTGAGCTCAGCCCACGAAAGCAATTCTGTACAAGGGGCAAAGAAGTGCTTAATACGTTTCATTCAAATACTCCAAAATTCTAAATAAAATCTTTTTTATAAACATCAGCAGATCAACAACAATTAACAAAGTTTTGACACACTGACATTTTATTAGGTATCGTCAAAAGACAAACATGTCAAAAATTGCCTTGTAGTCAAGCCCGCCAAAACTCAGTATTATTGCAGCATACGACACAAAGCATAACGCAGGAATCACTATGGCAAGTCAAGGGAAAGAGTCCAAAACAACGGAAAAGACCTCCCTAAAACTTATTGTTGTCGAATCCCCCTCAAAGATAAAGACAATTTCTAAGTTTCTCGATAAAAGCTTTAGAATTGTCTCAACCCTTGGCCACATCAAAGACCTGCCAGAAAAAAAACTCGGTGTTACATTTGATGATAAAGGCGCCATAAGCCTTGACTATGTTGCCCTCGACGGAAAACAATCTGTTATTACCGATATTTGCAAGCAAGCCTCCGTCTGCGATGAAGTCTATTTAGCTTCAGATCCGGACCGCGAAGGTGAAATTATTGCGTGGCACATTGGTGAAGAAATCGCCAAAGTACTTAAAGCCGGCAAGAAAATTTACCGCATCTCCTTTAACGAAATTACCAAGCCCGCCGTCCATGAAGGTATCGCCAATAAGCGTGAGATCGACATGGCACGTGTCGCTTCGCAACAAGCCCGCAGAGTCCTTGACCGCTGGGTGGGATATGAAATCTCACCGCTGTTGTGGAAAAAAATTACCAAAGGCCTCTCGGCCGGCCGCGTACAATCTGTAGCAGCACTGCTCGTTTGTAACCGCGAAGATGAAATTAGAGCCTTTAAACCCGAAGAATCTTGGTCGATCCATGTTCTTTTTGCCATCGGCAAAGAAACCATGCTTACCGAGCTTTACAAAATCAAGCAAAAACCAGCAAAACTTAAAACAGAGCAAGAAGCTGCTGATGTTGTAAAACGCCTTTCAGAAGTTGCA
>JBEITS010000056.1:0-6695 GCA_040374805.1 Campylobacterota bacterium
ATATATAATAATAATAAGGGGGCACCTAAAATGTTCATAACTCGCCCATCGATCCCTTAAAGGATTCACCCAAAGGCACTTTCTCTTGTTGTTCGATTGTTGATAACCTGTTCACAACTTGTTCATAACTTGTGCATAACTTTTTGCTGCGCTTTGAAAGGCCTCTCTGGGAGCTTGTTTTAGGCAGATGGTTTTATGAAGAGCTGATCTAGAGCTTTCTGCGGAGCTGTTTTTGTAACTGATGTGTGAGTTATGCACAAGTTATCAACAAGTTATCAACATAGTTATGAACAATTTCAGTGTGAATCTCTTTAGCATTATTTAGTGCTTGCTTGACGTCTTTTATCATGTTTGAATTGCGTAAAAGATAGGCTGGGTGGTACATAGGGACTATTTTGTAGTTTGCGGTCTCAAAAATATTTCCATGAATTTTTGAGATGCTAATTTTTTCTCCCAGAAATGTTTTTGTGGCACAGGCCCCCAGCGTGATGATGATTTTGGGCTGTATAATTTCTATTTCTTTGCGAAGGTATGCGCCGGCCCATGCCATGCATTCTTGATGGGTTGGTGTTTGATTATTTGGGGGGCGATATTTGACCACATTTGTAACAAAAAGAGTTGCGCGATCAAACCCTTGTTCGCTCAGAATTCGAGAAAGTAATTGCCCTGAGCGCCCCACAAACGGCTTCCCTTGAATTGATTCTTCTCTTCCTGGAGCTTCGCCAATAATCATAATTTTTGCATCAAGAGGACCAACGCCGGGAACAAAGATTTCATTTGTGTTGTAAAACGGCAATGAATGGTTGCTTTTTGTTTTTTCGATGAGTTCACTTATTAAAGAAACTTTAGTTTCATTGCTAAGATTTTCTTTTTGCATGATGTAGCTCTTCTTAGCGGGTTTTAGATATATTTTTCTCTGTTTTTTTGACGATGCTAAACAATAAAATGAGGGCGCCTGAGATTCCAAAACTTAGTTGAAAATCGAGACTAAAAAGTGTGAAGGGGTTGGCAAGAAGAGTCATAAGTGTGACTACCGAAAACAAGTGAAGCATGGTGGGGGTTGTTCCCAAAAGCAGGGCAGCTCCAATCATGATATTCATAGAAAATGCTCGCATAAACGATGTTGAGGGCGTGGTAAGCACGTGATACATAATGCTAAAAGCGAGTGCCGCGCCTCGTGTGGCAAAAAAAGGAAGCCCGCATGCGTTTAAGATAAAAATAAGAAGCGTTGCCAGCAAGATAAGATGTAGGCCAGAGCGCGCAAGATAGTGGCTAATGCCCCACCGTTCAAAGAGAGATCTTGTTTCGCTATTCAGGACCTGAGAATCGCCAATGAAAACACTTTTTATCATGTTCTGTGTCGCCAGAGAAAAAACATCGTTTATGGAGCGATTTAGGCGCTCTTTTTGAAAATATGTCCAACCGGTAGGGGCTGGCGATTCTTTTTGTGGGGTTGTGGGGTTTTGCGATGAGGGGAGCGGCGTGTTGCCGAGGGTTACATCATTTTTTTGCGGAAAGTAACAACCAAGGAGATGTTCTTTGAGTTGGTAGAAGGCTAGCGTTTCTGGGTGGGCTGATATGTATTGGTGTGAGATGAACATTCTTGCGCCTGAAGGTGTTGGGTTGGAGCGGGGGATTTGTACAAGGGCTTTGGTGAACCAGCAGGGCTTTTCTGATTTTCCGTGTTTTTGTATTTCGACGCTGTGAAGCGTTACCGTTTTTGTGTAGTGCTCCTCGCGCACGTCTTGGATGGTGCCACAAAGGGTGATGGGTTGGCCTTTATATTTTTCTACAAGTTGTTCGAGCGCGTAATGAGGTGTTTGATACAGGCATGCAGCGCCGAGCATGCAGAGAAAAAAGGTGGAGGAAATGCGAAGTTCATTTTTGTGCGAAAAATATGCGTGAATACTCAAGGGCAGAGACGCTGCAAAAAGAGCTAAAAGAATAAGGGGATCTTTGATTGCTGAATATTCTTGCCACACAAGGCCAAAAAGGCATCCAGAAAGGGCTGTGAGAAGAGGAATGGGAATGGTTGAGTGGTGCTTCACAGATATTCTTCAACGGCGTTGAGATGCATTTCTATCAATGTTCCATCGTAGGTTTCGAGAATAAATGATGATTCATGTATCTTGGCTACGCGGCCAATAATTCCACTTTTGGTTTTTACGCGAGCGCCCACTATTATTTTTTGGTTAAACGGTGCATTGGGGCTTTTTTGGGGGTGTAGCAACAAGACGTATACAATTGCCAGAATTACAAATGGCAGGAGTGTAATAATGCCTGAAAGGGTTGTTGTAATCATGGAACGCCTTTTTATACCTCGTGCAAAGATGCGTCATACAAATGTCAGTATTAGGCTTTCTAGGTGTTCTGTACACTCACCTTCTTTTTAGAAGGTTTTTTTGCTTTTTGAGCCTCTAGGCGCGCGCTTTGTTGAAAATAAGGATCGCGCGTAATGTCCACGGTGGATGGTTGGTAGCGGCGTTCGGTAAAGTTATCAATCCACGAGAATCGATTGCTTTTTGATTCTTCAAGGCTCTCAGCGATACTCGATTTGCGGGGCTTAAAGAAGAATTGTTGAATAGGGTCGATCCCTTTTCCATAAGTTTGGAAATTAAAGACTTGGCGCTTAGCGTAGTCAACTTTGAATTGTGTGTAATTATCCGGCATTCCATTAAATTCTGGTTTTATGATGCTTGGGCGAATAAAGACGTACAGATTTTTTTTGGTGCTATTTTTTTTCTTATATTTAAAAAGATTTCCAATAATAGGAATGCTCGAAAGAATGGGCCAGCGGTAGAGGTTTTCTTGTTGGTTGGTGCTTGTAAGCCCCCCCAGAACAAGAACTTCGCCTTCTGCCATGCTTGCCCGTGTATTGATATTTCGTGTTGTGCGTGCGCTTCCAACGTTGGGGTCGGCTGCTGCGTCTGTAAAGTCTGAGAAATCGATTGTTACAGCAAGATCGATAATTCCGAGGGCGTTAATGCTTGGGGTGAGTGAGATGGTGTTTTTTGCAGAAATTTCTTCTTGGTTACGCAAGCCCTGAACGTTTTGAAACTCACCAATAACGCGTTGTGTTTGTCCCGATGAGGTATCACACGTTTTTCTGTTGGCAACAATAAAAAAGGGTTGCGCAATAATATTTGTATTTGTTTCGCTAATCGCCGCGCGAATTGCAGCCCAAATATTGTCGGCAGGTCCAACCGCGATAGACGCTCCTGTGTTTGCATTGCCTGAAGGAAGACCTCCATCGATCATAGAAACGCGATCGCCAATAGGGTTGGGAGCTGCGGTGATCATGCCTCCGCCGTAATAGAGAGAGTTTCCAAGAAACGAGTGCGGCATTTTTTGGCGCAATTGTGTGCCAAGTTCTCTGCTTGCATCATTATTGACGTCAATCACCATAACTTCGATAGCAATTTGAGCAGGGGGTCTATCGAGTTTGTTGATAAGTTTTTCAATCCGTTTCCAGTCATCATTTCCACACGTGACAATTATTCTGTTGCCGCTCCCGTACATGTTGGAAGCATCGCCAGGGTTTTCTGCCACAATGTTAACGTCTTGGAAGAATTTATTGTTTCCTAGCTCGTCTTTAGAGATTCCTTGTGGGGGCTTAATAATTGCAGAGACGAGTTGCTGGATGTTGCCTGCGGGAACGTATTTTATGTCGCGGGTGTGAATACGCGATTCTGCAGTTGGTTTTACGTCGAGAAATTGATTAATAAAGTCCTTAATTTTTTTTATGTCGCGATCTTGGCCAATTAAAATTAAGGCGTTGCGTGGTGAGTCGGCCATGATTTTAACATTGGGAGAAAAGTAGCTTTCTTCTGTTTTATTGAGCGTAATAAATCGGATGGTGTTGTTTTGTGCGTGCTTGCTAGAAAGCAGTTCATCATTAAAAAGTTTGGCGATGTTTGCCGGGCTTTCGTATTGAAGTTGAATGATTTCAATTGATTGTCTGAGTCCGCTTTGATCGAGCTCTTCAATAATCTGCATTGCAGCTTTAATGTTGATAGATTTTTCTTTAATAAAAAGCACGCCAAGGTTGCGATTGGTATCAATTGCTGAGCGCTCGATAAACATATTGCTTAAGATGCTTTGTGCATTTTCTGCGGTGATGTTGCGCAAGAAATAAATGTAACGGATAACTTGATCGGTTTCTGCAAGCGCGCTAGGAGGGGTTCCTGTGGCAGATGAATAG
Organism: Campylobacterota bacterium; assembly: GCA_040374805.1. Lineage (GTDB taxonomy): Bacteria > Babelota > Babeliae > Babelales > VHBT01. Next base: position 4,202 of record JBEITS010000056.1, read on the forward strand.
ATCGCAAGAGGCTCTTTTCCGCTCTCTTTTGAAGAAACAATTCGATAAAGTTTGCCAACTTTATTCATGGTAAAACCATTGATCTCAAGAAGTGTTGGCAAAATATCCCACGCCTGCCCAAGCGTCAGTGGCTTGTAGTTGTGGAGCGATACGGTGGCGTTATCAAGATCTTTATGTGGAACAACGTTGATGTTTTTGCGCTCGGCTAAAAAATTAACAATTGTTGCGAGTGAAGTTTTTTCTAAATTGAGTGCAATTATTTCATCGTCTACCCCGGGTTCTGATGGGGGTATATCTTTTGCTGCAATGTGTGTTGTTACGTCAGCATGAGGAGTTGTTTTTGGTGCAGATGTTTCTGCAACAGGCGTGGTGCTCCCCGCTTGCGGTGCAGGGTTGAGCATCTTTTGCGGCTCGGTGGAATCGTTGTGTTGAGAGCTCTTTTCGCTTGTGGTTGTTGTAGCGCCTCCAGACGCAAATTTCCCTAAAAAAGATTTATCAGGGGTAACGGTTTTTAGGGGTTCTGCCGTAAGGGCCAGGGTAGAGATAAGAGCTGCAATTACTGCCCAATTTCTAATGAGCGTCCATAGTTTTATTTCACTCATTCTTCGATCGTCCTCTTAAAGCGTTTAGCAGCAAGCGTCATTTTTACAGACAACGTTCCATCGCTCTTTTCGATATCAAGCTCTTTTAGGTGAAGTAAATCATCTTTTTCTATTGCATCAACACAGAGCACAATATCCTTGAACGCAATTTTTTTGAACTGTGCGTGTAATTGTTCTTCTTCAAAGCGCGTGCTGCCCGCAATTTCTCTCACTTCATTTGTTTCTGCCCAACCTGTCTCGGGCGTTACTTTATTTGCTTGGCAAAAGCGCTCAAAATAGCTTTTTAAACTATTGTAATCCGTTTTTTTAGCGAGTAGGGCGGCAAGATTATCTTCTTCTTGTATAACGGCATTATACGCGCTGATGAGTTCATCGGTTTTTGTAGAAAGGGCGCGCGCCTGTGTAATTGAGCGGACATGTTGCGATGATTTTGTGTTGACGTAATAGAGGCTTGCGCAAAGCCCTGTGAGGGTAAGCATTACAACTGCGGCTATGTATTTTCGCGCATCATCTGCAGATATGGAAATAAAGAGTTGGGTGAGTTCATGTAACATGGCGTTCTTCTTCATTGGTCTCGTAGTTTGAGGTGAGCGGTAAATTTAACCCCATGTGCATTGTCATCAAAACTGCTTTCTATGTCTTTTGTAAGCACAAGCCGTTTTGACATTGCAAGGTGTTTTTCGAGCAACCCAAAATCGCTATAATGTGCATCTGTTTTTGACATGAAGGTGCCTCCAACAACAACTTGTGGTGTGTGATCGTCATCGCTCAGCGAGAGCGTTACGTGGCTAATATCAACATTGAAGAGTCTGCGATCAATAAGTTCTGTTAATTCGTACAAAACTTCGAGAGGATCTAAGCTTTTTGCTCCCAACATATTCCAGCAGACTTGCTGTTCTTTTACATAATCTTCTATTTCTGAAATAGCGCGCTTGAGCGTTAGTTTTCGTTGATCTGCAAGTTGGCTAGGAAATTTTTCTTTGAGCTTAGAAAGCTGTGTGTTTTCTGCAATTGTTAGCACTCTTCCAAGTGTTGAAAGTTGTTTGTAGCCAACCGCTGCAACCGTACCAATAATGCCCGCAAAAATTAAACATGCGATTAAAATGTTTTTTTGGATCGCAGAAAAAAGTCTTTCTTGGGTAATTTCTACGGGGAGTTGAATGTGGTTTTCTGATTGTTGCAGGCCCGCAGTTCCAATTAAAGCGCACATGGTTGGCCAATCAATCTCGGGACAGTTTTTTGCTCGAACAATTGTTGGGCATTGTTGAGCGATTTCTGTAGAAAAGAATTCTACACTTCGATTGTTTTTCGCTTCGATGTGTTTTTGCAAAAGTGCAGCATCGCAGGGAGGGCTGAGAAAGAAAATAATTTGTGGCGTTGCTGCATCGCAGAATTTGAAGGCTAATGCATCACAGGTGAACAATATTTTTTCTATAAAAATACGGACGTTTTCTTCATTTAAAAGAGGTGCAGGAGCTTTTTCTTGTAGGGTTTCTTGAGCTTCTTCGCCTTCAGGTAGTGTTTCTGGCGAAGGTTCTTTTTTTCCGGTTTCTTCTGGGTAAATAAACGTTAAGCCCAGGGGAAGATTTTTTACGGCTTTAATGACCCCATTCAACATAAAAATGAGTTGCGTATAGGTTTTTTTTACATCAAGAACGATGCGCAGGGGAATATCTTTCTCGGTTGTTGCTGGATACATTTTGTTGATGCAAAATGCTATTCCTTCTGTGTCGATTGCAACTAAATCGGGAGATGTTTTTGAGAGTAAAAAAGGTGCAAATTTAGCGTCGAAATCAATTTTTTTAAGGGTAGCCGTGAGTGATGTAGACGTTCCATCGGGACGTACCTCATTAACTACAAATCCGGTGTATGCTTCGTTGGGGTTAAAGGGC
>JBEITS010000006.1:0-18166 GCA_040374805.1 Campylobacterota bacterium
ATGGAAATGTTAAAAGAATAGGCTTTCCATAAGATGAGGAGTGCCAAAAAGGCTTCGAGTGCATGCGGTAAGATTGTTAAGAAGAAGCCCAAGCTTGCTTTGTAAAAAGTGTATTGCATTCTTTTTATTTCATCGGCGATTGCACCCATATCGCGCCCTGAGTGAAAACTGAGTGATTGCTCATGCAGGTGTTTAAAGATTTTGCACGTAATGGTGTGGATGTTGGTTGAGAAAATTCTGTACGACAAAATTTCTCTAATTTCTGTTACCCAGCGCGTTGCTATCCATAAAAAGCCATACGCAAAACAAAGCAATAAAACATTAGGTGTTGTAAAGCCCTTAGCGTTGGCAACAAGTGTATTGACGATATGTTTGAGCATTAATGGGAGTGAAAATTGCAATCCAATTGTTGCTACGCCCATCACGGCAATAAGCAGTGCTCGAAGTTTTAGAATAGGTCTTTCTGGATATGTTTGCTTGAGAATCCAGTGTAAAAATGTCCAGTTAATGGGTTGCTTGGTAATCATTTAAGCTGCGCTTTCTGTTTGATGTGTTCGCTGTTGTTTGCGCCACAGTGCTGCGTATTTGCCATTGCGTTCCAGTAGTTCGTGGTGTGAACCTTGCTCGGCTACTGCGCCGCTTTCTATGTAAAAAATTGTGTCTGCATTTGCAATGGTTGTTAGGCGATGGGCAATTACGATGGTTGTTGAGTCTTTGCACCATGAAGCAATGCCTTTTTGTAGTGCGCGTTCTGTTTGATTATCAAGAGCAGATGTTGCTTCATCAAAAACATAAACAGCTGATTTTTTGAGAAGTGCTCGAGCCACGGCAACGCGTTGCCGCTCTCCACCCGAGAGCTTCATGCCGCGTTCTCCAATAAGAGTTTCGTATTGATGAGGTAGTGTTGCAATGAAGTCTTCTAATTGTGCGGTTCTGGCAGCATTCAAAACCTCTTCACGCGTTGCTTGTGGGTTGCCATAAGCGATGTTGTAAAAAATGGATGCATTAAAGAGGGTGCATTCTTGAGGGACAAGAGCGATAGACTGCCTGAGTGATTGTAGTGTTACAGATTTGATGGGTTGGCTATCTATAGAAATTGAGCCACTGTTGATATCAAATTGTCGCGTAAGAAGGCGCGCAAGAGTTGATTTACCACTGCCCGAAGCTCCCACAATTCCAACAGTTGTTTGAGGTTTAATGGTGAGTGAAAGACCGTTAACGATGGGGCGTGCGGGGTTGTAGGCAAAGTGTACGTCGTTAAACGTGATTTCTCCGTGTGAGATGGTAAGTTGTTGTGCCCCTTCTTGGTCATGAATAGATGGTTGCATGTCAAGTACATCTAAGATGTTGGCAAGGTCTACAAGCCCCACTTGCAGGTTGCGAAGGAGGTGCCCAAGCGTAGAAAGTGGTGAGGCGAATTGAAGAACATATCCATGGAGCATTACAAAATCACCAATGGTGAAGACTTTTGAGGTGACAAGGCTTGCGGCACGCATAGAAAATGCTGTAATTCCAAGGCCTAAAATGATGGCTTCAACAAGGTGCATGCTTGTGTGCATTGTGCTCGATTTTTCTTGCGAGGCTGTTGCTTCAAGGCTAATTTTTTCTAACCGTTTATGTTCAAAATCTTCACGGTTGAAAGCTTTAACGGTTTCAACATTCATTAAAGAATCGATCATCTGGGTGTGTGTTCTGCTGAGAATGTCCATAAAGCGCTGGCGGTAGATTCGATTGATGTCGGCAAAATATGAAATGCAAATGCCATAACAGATTATTGTAAGGGCGAGCACGCCTGCAAAAAAGCCGCCAAAAAGCCTAAAGACAATTGCAACTGCGCCAAAAGATTCGATAAGAAGGGGCGCAATCCAATATAGAATTGTTGAATAGATAGCAGGAACGTTTTGTTGGGCCTTTTTAAAAACTCCTGTAAGTGAGTTGATGCGTCTATGAAGATGAAAATTCATAGGAAGTTTAAGCATGTGAGCAAAGGCTTTATGGGAAATAATGCGAACCACGCGTTCAAACGGAACAAAGGCACAAATTTCTCGAACCTGAATGGTGATTTGCCGGGAGAGCCATGCTGTGGCATAGAGGCTCAGGAGGAGAAGTGCCCACCAAAGGTGCTGGCCATCGGTGTGCTGTTCAAGCGTGTTAACAGCTGTTCGCAAAGCGATCGGGAGTGCAAAGGAAAGCATGATGGTTGCGATAACAAAAACACCCGAAAGTGCTAGCGCTCCCCAGTGATGAAGTTCCAGGTCTTTAAAAAACCATGTTCCTCGTAAAAGCGTGCGAATGTGAGAAGTGTTTTTTCGGGGTATGAAGCTTTCCATGGTAATGTCCTGTGGTTTTTTGTTGGATAACCTGTAGCGTACCAAGGTTTTTCTGGCGCGAAAACTGTTTGTGTTGGTAAATGTTTTTTTACAGAGAGATCTTTTTTGTGATGCGTTGATTGTGTGATACATCTGAGTGGTTGATGGGCTCTTTTTTGTACGGTGTGAGTGAAAAAAGGTTTTGCAGAAATAGTTGGATTGAGTTAGGTTGGACCCTAGTTTTTTACGATATTTTTAATCGAGAGTTTTTCTGTGAGCGTGTATTTTTTTCTTGCCATTATTGTTGGATCTCTTGCGAGTGGATCGCTCTTTTGGCGTTGGTTAAGCAAGAAAAAACGCAGCACAGTTATTATTCTTGTGGGCGCATCAAGTGCTGGCAAAACGAGCTTGGCGCGTGCGCTTATTAACCAGGAATATCCGAGCAAATTATTTGTCACAACAGGTGTTGACCAAACCTTTTTTGCGCTGGGTTCTGCAACCGATGTGATTATCAAAAAAGAATGGGTTGATGGAGAGGTTAACTTCATTTATTCGCAGGATGTAGATGGTAGCCCGATTGTTGATCTGAGCCTTGGTGCGTTGGGTGATAAAATTCAGCGTATTAATTTTGATTTTGCTGTAACGGCAGCAGATCGTGGCCTTAATGTTATTGTTGATGAGGTTGCCCTTAACGATTCTACGTTTGAGTATCTTTTAAACGCATTTAAAAAACATGATGTATACATTGTTAGCATGTCGGCTTCGCTTGAGGTGCGAGAGATGCGCGAGCGCGCTCGTGGGAATAGATTTATTGGTCATACTCGGTCGCAAGAAGAGCGTGCCTATTGTTTTAAGGGTCATGATATTCGCGCTGAAGGACTGTATGATTTAGCGTTCGATTCAGAAATTGATGATACACAAAGTTGCGTACGCACGGTGGTTGATTACATCGAAAATAATGAGCCGGCCGCAATTGAAAAACTCTTGACGGTTCAGCCTGCAAAACATGTTGCTCATACGCTTAATCATCAAGAGGCTTGCATGATTGAGGCTAAGCCTTACAAGCGAGAAAAAGAGCCTGTAGCTATTTTGCTTGTGGGAGCTTCAAGCTCAGGAAAAACAACCTTGTCTAAGGGATTAATTAATGCGTTTTATCCAGACAAGATTTTCTTATCTGTTGGTGTAGATGATATTTTTAGAGCATTGGGTGACGACACCGTTCCCTTGCGCAGAGATTATTGGGTTGATGGTGAAATCAATTACCTTAAAGGTGTTGATGCCGATGGGAAGCCAACAATTGCTATTTCGTTGGGCGCATTGGGCGAAGATCTTATGCATCTTTCGTACGATCGAGCAATTTCTTTTATGAATTCAGGGTTTAACCTGGTGATTGATGATGTTCTTTTGAGTGACAGAGTTTTTGATTATGCATTGCGTGTTTTGAAAACATATAAAGTTTATCTTGTGGGTGTGCATGCGCCTCTTCAGGTGCGCGAAGATCGTGAAATTTCTCGCGGCAACAGGCCTATTGGTCATACCAGAACGCAAGAAGTTGTAGCGTACAGCTATCGTGGTCTTAATATCGTAAACGAAGATCTTTGCGATTTAACGGTTGATACGTCTGTAGAGAGTACGCAAGAAAGCGTTAAGCGCATTGTTGAATATATTTCTACGCATCAGCCACGAGCGCTTTCTGGCTTGCGTCAGCGTGCTGTAAATTCCTAGCTTTGTTCGCGCTTTAGATTTTTGATAGCAGCAAGTGTATCTTGAACGCACTTTTGTGCGGCAGTATTAATAATATTAAAAAGAGTTTGCAAAAAGGCATTACATGTTGCGTGTGATGCCAAGCCTCTGGCGATTATTGCCTTGTGCTCATCAAGCGTTTCGGCGCTTTGAAGTTCTAGAAAATCTTGTGAAACTTCATGGGTAATTGTTCTTGTTGGGCGTGCTTTTTCGAGCGTGTATAACGTAAAGCTGACATGTGCAAGAGCGTTGTGTAGGGCGTGTATGTTGCGAGAAAAGTCTGGGCGGTTTTCTTCAACGTTTAAAAAAACACGTGCTTTTTCTAAAGCTTTTTCATCTAAGAAGAGTGCTCTTTGTAGCGCATTTCTCATGAGAGAATGTGTAAGGTTGGGTGCGTGGGAGAAGAGTTTGTGGGCGTTTATTGGACTATGGGACGGCAACACATTTTCTTGTGTGTTATGAGTGTCATTTTCTCTGCACATCTCTTTTGTTGGAGGTTGGCTTGTTTGAGCGGCCTTAAATTCCATGTATTTTCTGTATTCCTGAGCTTCTTCGTCTTTAGCAAGAAGTGTTGCTGCTGCGCCTGTTACGATAGAAAAAAGCCCTAGAATTTGTGCTTGCCCAGGGGGAAGTAGTTGGCCTAATTGAGCCGAAGCGCACGAGAAAGTTCCAAAAACTTGTGATGGTTGGAGCCTGTAAAGGGGCGGCATTTCATCGTTTGAGGTTTCTGGGGTTTGAGTTTCGTGCAACGCAATGGTCAGAGGGTGTTGATTGTTGAGCGAGGCAATAAGTTCGTAAAGCGCTTGTGCAAAATTTGCAAGTGCGACATCTTCTGCGCTGCATGATATTTCATGGCGTGCGGTGAGAGTAGGTGTGGGTTGAGAGATTGTAGGGGTTGCGTGAGCTGTGGTTGCAAGAAGGCAACAAAGCAAGGTGGCCAATACCATGATATGTGGCTCGGGTTAAGATTAACCATATGTAACAACTATGGCTGGCTGGGGTTTTTTACCACAATACTTTGGTTAAACCCTCGGATAAATCGCAATAATTATTAAAAAAGGACACGGTTTTTACGTCGTGTCCTTTTTGTGTTTTATGGCGATCTTAATTAAACAGCCAAGAGCTCAACGTTGAAGACAAGCGTTGCGTTGCCAGGGATTGCGCCTCCTGCGCCTCGTGCACCATATCCAAGGTGTGGAGGGAGAGTAATTTGGCGTTTTTCACCAACTTTCATGCTTAAAACAGCTTCGTCCCAGCCTTTAATAACTTGGCCGATCCCCACAATAAATTTGAAGGGCTGGCCGCGTCGCACGGAGCATCAAAAGGTTTGGATTCATCATTTTCAAGAAGCCAACCCGTGTAGTGAACGGTTACTTGTTGGCCTGCTTTAGGAGAGGCTGCGCCTTCTTGAGGTTGTGTGAGAACGATATACGAAAGCCCGCTTGGGGTTGTAATTACTTCGCTCATAGGAGCTCCTGTGTCTGTTGAGTCCTCAATATCTGGGGACTTAGATTGAATGGGTTTTGGCTTTGAGATCGTTTGAGTTGCAGGCTTTTTTTGCCAAAGTTTAGTGATGTCTTCTCGCCAGTTCCATCCTGCTACGGCAAGGCCGGCAACTAAAACACTCGCGACTAATACGTTGCTCATAGTATAACTTTCCTCGGGCGTTGTGCCCATATCCAAAAAGAGCGTATTTGTGCGCTATCTTAATATTTTTAGAGCAAGATTCAAGCTTTTGGCGTGTACAGCTCGGTTGTTTGCGTTGCGTTAAATGGCATGCTCAATTAGATTTGTGTGGACTTAAAGCGCTTTTTGTGTGGCAAGCCTTGGTTTTTGTCAGGTTTTAGCAATGATGGGCCTCTTGATATGCGGCGAATTAAGCTTCTTATTGCTTACGATGGAACAGACTTTTCGGGCTGGCAAATTCAGCCGAAGGACGAGACTGTTGTGGGGCTTTTACAAAAAACATTTCAGCGTGTTTTTGGTGAAGAAATAAGTATTTTAGGGGCGTCGCGGACCGATGCCGGTGTTCATGCTTTGGGCCAGGTAGCCGTTTTTAGAACGCGTCTTTTGATCGATCTTGATCGCATGCGTTGCGCTTGGAATGCTGCGTTACCAAAATCTATTTTTATTCGAGCGGCTGAAATAGCCTCAGATGATTTTCATCCTTTTCATAATGTTGATGCAAAAACCTATTATTACCACTTTTTTTTAGCGCGTCCGTTGCCACATCTTGCCCGTTTCGGGTGGAACTATCAGTACATCAATCAGGTTGATTTCTCAAAATTATCGCGTTGTTTAAGTCTTTTTGAGGGCACGCATGATTTTGGCTCGTTTTGTACGGTAGAAACAGGCCTGCCCGAAGAAACTATTCGGACTATTTATTCAATGAAGCTTCATGTGATGAGGCGCTTTGGCATGGGTAGAATTGTTGTTACGGGAAAAGCGTTTGCTCGGTTTATGATTAGACGGATGGTGGGCGCGGCGATGGATGTTGCGCGTCGGCCAGAGTGGACAGAGGAAACTATTGCCCACATGCTTGCAAACCCCAATCCCCGACAAGAGCTTGTCAAGGCAGATGGAAGTGGCTTGTGTTTGCGAAAAATTATGTATGGACCGGAGAGGGTATGAAAAATTTTTTACTTCGCTTGCTCACGGGCTTTTTGTTGTGGGCGGTATTTCTTTTTTCGGTTTTTTGTGACCGTACGCTTTATTTAGTGTTTTTTGCGTTTTGCATAGCGTGGGCTGCGGTTTTTGAGTGGCCTTTTTTAACCAGAATGTGGCCAAGATGGGTACGATATGGCGTTGGGTTTTTGTATTTTTGTGCGCCTTTGTTGGTTGTAGAGCACCTTTATTTAGCGTATAGCCACGATAATTTTTTACCTATTATTTATCCTGTGCTTGCGGCAACCATTTGCGATTCGGCGGCCTATTTTGTGGGTAAGTTTTTTGGTAATCACTATGCTTTTCCTAAAATTAGCCCCAAAAAAACATATGAGGGCTTGGTTGCGGCGTACGTTTCTGTGTTGTTATTTCATTTTGGGTTGAGTTTTTACCTTGTTCGAGTCGCGGGATATCTTCAGTTGATTGTAGATTATCCAGTTTTTACTGCGTTGCTTGTTGCTTCTGTTGCCGTTTTGGGTGATTTGAGTATTTCGGTCCTTAAAAGGCGCTCGGGTATTAAAGATTCGGGTCGGCTTTTCCCGGGGCATGGCGGAGTGCTTGACCGTGCAGGGTCCTTAATTTTGGTTCTTCTGCTTGTTGGCGTGTTTATGGGTGTGGCGCGATAAGGCTTGGGGCCCTCTGAATTGCAGTCTGGATTACTGAAAAATGTAAAAAAACGCAAAAACTACTATTTTTTCTTGCCTATACTCATCTGCTTTCAAATTTACTCTTTTTGATACATTGAGGTCTGTTGGTGAATAAAGTGCTCTGTATAATCTATGAATGTAAGGAAATTATTCATGAATAAAAATTTAAAGTCGTTAGCGCTGCTTTCGGCAGTGGTTCTAAGCTGTGTTCCTACCGCTTCGCATGCGGCGGATGGTTCTGAGCAAAAAGTGAAAGAAGCTGCAGCGCTTGTTACGGCAACCGCTCTCAATGTTCTGATTGCAGATTCTTTGCCTACAAAGCCGCGGGGTGTTGCTCGCCGTGTTTTTGTAGGGGGAGCTCAGACTGCATTTGGTAGCGGTGTAGGCGTGCTTTTGGGACTTGCCATCGTGAAACCAATAAGTTCTAGCAATGCGAATCTTGGTGGCTTGATTGGTTGTTTGATTGGTGGGTTTGTAGGGGTGGCTGCTGCTGTGGACTATTGGTTTTCTAGATCTCCTTCTGGTTGCTTGAGGGCCTTTGACTCGGTTTATTGCGGTTTCTTGCTTTCGCCGTTGTTGCGAGCAGATGACGGTGAATTTGATTTTGTTCAGCGTTGGGTTCCATCGCATTATGCGCGCAGTGGTTATGCCCTTGTAGAAGCTCAAGAATCGCTTGTAGGGCTTCAAGTTCGTTTGAATAAAGCAATCGATCTTGGTTACGAATTATTAAAAGTCTTTTCGGATGTTCCAACAAAAGAATCTATTGCGCGTAAAATTGATGTTATGAAGACCTATTTGAGTCTTGTTGTTAGCCGTATTCGTGCTGTTCAACTTCATCCTGAATATTCATTACAAGAGCAATATAAGCGTGCTCTTGATCGTATGAAGAGCGACTTGGCTGCTGAGGCAGAATCTATTCGATTGCAAAATCAACTTACACGTTTACGTGAGCAACAAAATGCATATGTTCAACAGCCTCAAGCATACTCAGTGTATCCCCCAACAGCTCCTGTGTATGTTTCTCAGCCAACACAGCCGTATGCTCGTCGCTGTGCTTTGTGTTCAGGAAATCTTGTAGGTAACAAAGGTTATAAAACTGATTGTGCATGTTTAGCGGGAAATTATACGTATCACCACGAATGTCTTAAAACAAGATTGGCGCAGTCAAATACATGTCCAAAATGTCATTTTGCTAATCCAAAAGTTCTTTCAGACTTTGGTGATGGATTTGTTCCATCAACCTCTTCTGTGCAACCTCCTGTTGTTGCGCCAACAGTGCCTCCTGTTCAAAGTGCTGCACATACCTGTGCGTTGTGTTCGGGAGATATTCAGCCAACCAAGCGTTACAGAACAGATTGTAACTGCACGGCAGGTAAGCATTATTACCACCATTTGTGTGTCACAGACGCGTTGAAGTCTAATGGCAATCATTGCCCAAAATGCAACAAGGCAGATACGACCGTTAAATCGGCATTTTAAATTAACAAGAAATAAGGATCGTAATGAATAAGAAAAAATTAATACTTGGCCTTGTGGCGGGACTTGTGATGTGCCCGTCTCAAGTAATTCAAGCAGCTTATGTCTGGGATAAAAAAGCAGTTCCGTCTAATGGAACGACCCGGATGCTAAAAACAGGTTCTTTAGCTACTTCTTGTGGATTATTGGGCTTTTTTTTAGGGCGTTGTTCTGCTGACAAGAATCCTTTGCGTTGGATTACACCCGCTATTGGGACGGTTTTCGGGGCAGTGTTGGGCAATGGATGGTTCAATGGTAATTCTCCTGCGCTGTGGAAAAAACAATTTTCAGAGGTTTTTAGAGATTTAGAAAGAAATTCTCTTTTGACCGAGGGTGATGCATGGCTCTTTGGTTATGACTTGAGCCGCGATGCAGAATTGTTGCAGTCAAAGTTTGCCGATCTTTCTAAAACAATTAAGCGCCTGCGTGAAGTTGCGCTTATTTTAGTTCGTTCGGGGCATATTACTTCTGACGATGTTCGCCTGTCGGTTTTGGAGCGTTTTGATGTTGTAAGTTCAAAGCGTCATCTTGAAGTTTCTGTTTTGGCAGATTTTAAGTCTTTCCATAGATCATACAGTGCTTTTGTTGTTTCTCCTGTGGTAAAACCTGTTTCTCAGGGCGATGCATGGATGATGTCGGGCTTCTCGCGTCTTTCATACCCTACATTGCTCGATCAATGTGCGCGAGCAAATGCTCAGTTGAGTTCTCTTAAAGATGTTTCAAAGCGCCTTCTTAGTTCAGCATACGCGCCATTTTTGACGACAGAAGATCGTGCAGAATTTGTTCAAAAAATGAACGAAGTTGCTCAAATGGGTGAAGTGTTGCAAGAGCGATCTGCTTTTGTTGCGATGCGAGTTCAGTTCGATGAATTTAATGCAAATTATGCACGCTTGTCTTTGATGGGCGAATTAAACGCGGCCACGTCTGTGGGTGATGCGTGGCTTAATGCTTACTCTGTTCGTACAGGAAATAGGGTTTCGTTGGCAACGTTGCAGCAGCATTTTAATGTTCTTTCCGGTCAGCTGAATTCGGTTATTGCATCAGGTGATTCGATGTTGCAGGTAGCACGAGTGAGATTCTTGTCGGCAGATGAGCGATCTACGATTGCGTCTAAAATTCTTGCGCTTAAAGACTTTTCTAACATTCTCAATGAACGTTCAAAAATGGTGCGTGGCTTGCTTCTTGTAGAGTCATTTACGGCGCGTTTTAGCTCGGTTATGAATTCAAGCTATGTTCGTCCTTCTTTGTATGGCGCGAATGATACTAGCTGGATGCAGGTTGCAGTTGCTACGCAGTGGCCATTGCAAGAGGTTCAGCGCTTGCTGAATGTTGCGAAATTTGATGTTAATGCATTGGTTCGAGCAGGTCTTGATATTGCAAATAATGCTGATGTGAGATTGTTGTCAAACGGTGTTCGTGAAGATGTAATGGCAAAGATTGCAGCACTGCAAAATGCCTCTGCATTAGTTGATGCGCGACTTCTTGCGTTATGCAATTCAACGGCGTATGCACAAGAGGTTGCGGCAAAAGTAGTTCATGAAGAACGTCAGCGTGAACTTGCTCGGCAAGAACGCGAGCGAGTAGAACAAACTCGTCGCAAAGCAGAGCGTCAGCGTGCAGATGCTCAATTGGCGCGTGAGCTAGATCGCCAAGAGCGCGAGCAGCAACGTCGCGAACAAGAACGTGCAGAGCGTGAGCGAGTTCGCTTGCAACAGACTGTGCGTCCGTCAGCTCCTCCCATGGATGTTCCGGTTGTAAGGCCTACCCCAACAGCACCTCCAATGGATGCGCCTGCGGTTCGCCCTCAGCCATCCGCGCCGGCATCAACGCCAGCACCTGTTGTGGGTCTTCAAGAGTGTGGAATTTGCTTGGATGATATTCCTGTAAATGCCGCGTATAAACTTGGTTGTTCATGCAAAACAGCAACGTATCATGTGGATTGCATTAAAAAATGGGTTAATGATTCAAAGACGTGTCCTACATGCCGTACAAGAGTCACATTGGCAGATGTTCAACGAACGTCTTCAGTAGTTGCAGCTCCAAGCCCTTCTGTAGCGCCTGCTGTGCAGTCTGCTCCTGTGGTTGCTCCGGCGCCTGTTGCAAATCCAGCGCCTGCGCAAGTCGCGGTGGCTCAGGCTGAAGAGTGCTATCTGTGTTTGGATGACATTCAAGGCGGCCAGTACACAACGGCAAATTGTGATTGCACCGTCAAAAAAGCTGCCTGCAAGGCGTGTCTTGATGATTGGATCGGTCGCAACCACACCTGCCCAAATTGCAGAAAATCGGGAGCAACCGTAGCTCCGATGGCCAGGTAAAAAGTAGGGCTGGATGATAAAAAAACTAAAATGTATTTTTGGATTTGTTGCGGGTATGGCGTTGCTGTGCCCGCAACACGTGCATTCAGGGTATGCGTGGCAAACATTTAACAAGCCAGTCGGGAATGGTGAGTCATGGGGCTTGTCGGCCTTTATAACGCTTTACTTAGGGTTCATGGTAGGCTGCGTGGGGTCGGCGGCGCGAGGGGTTCGCAGGGGCGAGGACATAGCGACGGCGGCTTTTATTTCAGCTGTCTTGAGCGCTGCATTTCTTAGCAAGCCTTTGCGCAAAATGGCATTTGGCAACAACATGCCGGAAGCATGGACTGCGGATGTGTGTACGAAGTTGGACACGTTGCAGGATGATATTGACGTGCTGAAAGATGCTGTCCAGCGTGACGCCGGTTATGGGGGGCTTGGGCTTAAGATCACGTCGGTAGAGGCGGGGTTGGTTGAAGTAAGCCGCGCCTTAGCTGTTCTCTCTTCTGGGAGTTTTTGGGTAAGTAAGTTCGTTTTGGACGAAGTTGCCGATCTTAAAAGCGAAGTGGAAGAATTGCTTGAGTTGGTGGAGTTGGTGTCCAAGCGTAGAGAATGCGGCGAGCACCTTGAGGCGCTGAATCAACTTCTAAAAAATTTAAATACGCCGACTTTTATGCAGGGCGAGGGCGCAAAGAACAAAGATTGTTGGCTGCTGCAGGCGGATAATACTCCCTACGATTCAAAGGTTTTGGATGCCAAGTTGAGAGCGGCGCAGGGTGAATGCGCTGCCCTTAAGCAGAAGTTTGAAGAACTCTTGGCCACATATGAGCAGTTTTTGACTCCGTGGAAAAAGTTTTTGTTGGAGAAAAAAATAGAGTCGGTTGACGTGTTGCAAGAGAGATGTTCCGCGCGAATTATTGCTTTGCCCTCTAAGATTTAGGGAGCGATCCACCTTACTTTTTGTGCGTCCTTGGATACACTAACCATTCAAAATGGCATGGTGTTTTCGGGGGCTTTTTTTATGGAACACGTAAAAGTTTTAGATCATGGCTATGTGCGTCTGCGTAATATTTCTGGTCCTGTTCGTCGGCCAGAATTGGAGTATGATGCAGATGATGTTGATCCTGCAAACTCTGCACGTTTCTCGTTTGATGCGGCAGATAAGGTGGGAAGGCCGCGCGAGGCAGATCTTAAACTTGCTCGCTATTTGATGGAGCACAAGCATACAACTCCCTTTGAGATGGTTGAAATCTGGCTTGAGATGAAGATGCCTATTTTTATTGCACGTCAGTTTGTGCGTCATCGAACAGCAACAATTAACGAAATCTCAGGTCGCTACATTCAACTTCCTAACGAATTTTATATTCCTGATCCAGCAACGATTGGTGTGCCTTCTGCAAGCAACAAGCAGGGGCGTGATCGCCAAAATGATAATCCTTATGCAGAAGTTTTTGCAGAAAAGTTGAGAGCGTCATGCGAGCGCGCATATGCGCAATACGAAAAAGATCTTGCGAATAAAATCCCACCAGAAATCGCGCGCATGCAGCTTCCCTTGAACGTGTACACCAAATGGCTTTGGAAGCAAGATTTGCATAACATTATGCATTTCATTTCCGTGCGTATCGATTCTCACGCTCAATGGGAAGCTCAGCAATATGCTTCGGCGGTATATGAATTACTCAAAAAGGTTTTGCCTTTTAGCATGCAACTTTTTGATCAGTACCGCAGGTTGGCTACTTTGGCGCCTGTTGCTCCACAAGAGCCGAAATAATTTTGTCGATCTCTTGGGCGCATGAAATAAAGTCTTGGGCGGTCCATTTGCGCGTTGTCATAGCGGGTGTTCCAATCCGAATTCCGCTTGTTTGTAGCGCGCTTTTAGGGTCGCCTGGGACCATGTTGCGGTTCACTAGAATTCCTTTTTCTTCAAGCGCTTTTTCTACCTGCCGCCCATTAATTGTGGGGTGTGTTTTGCTGAGGTTGATGACGAACAAATGATTGTCGGTCCCATCAGAAACAATTTCGTACCCCATTTTTTTGAATGACTCTGACATTGCGTGTGCGTTTGCAATCACATTTTTTTGATATTCGATAAAGCTGGGCTGAAGTGCTTCTTCAAATCCGATGCCTTTGGCGGCAATAACGTGCATGAGCGGCCCACCTTGCGATCCGGGCATCACTGCTTTGTCAATTTGATCTGCATATTTTGATTTGCATAGAATAAATCCGCCTCGAGGGCCGCGCAGGGTTTTGTGTGTGGTGCTGGTTACAAAATCTGCAAAGGGAACAGGGTTGGGGTGAAGGCCGGCTGCAATAAGTCCTGCAACGTGTGCAATATCTGCCATCAAAAATGCCCCTACAGATTGAGCAATTTCCTGAAAGCGTTTGTAATCGAGTGTACGAGAATAGGCCGATGCTCCAATAATAATGAGTTTGGGTTTATGTTCTTGTGCGAGCTGTGCAACTTCTTCGTAATTGATGCGGTGCGTAAGAGGATCTACGCCGTATCCAACGCAGTTAAAGTATCGCCCTGAAATATTGATTGCGTGGCCATGGGTGAGGTGTCCGCCACAGGCGAGTGACATGCCTAAAATGGTGTCGCCCGGGGAGAGAGTTGCTAAATACACTGCAAGATTTGCGTTGGAGCCCGAGTGCGGTTGAACGTTGGCATGGTCTGCACCGAAGATTTTTTTGCAGAGTTCTTGGGTTTCTTTTTCGATCTGGTCGATGATTTGGCAGCCGGCGTAATACCGCTTGCCGGGGTATCCTTCTGCATATTTATTGGTGAGTGCAGATCCTGTTGCTAAAAGAATGTTCTTGCTTGCGATATTTTCTGAAGCAATCAGGTTGATGGTGTTGTTTTGTCGATCTTGTTCTTGGTTGATAAGGTTTAGAATTTGCATCAGAAAGACACCTCGTGTGAAAGATTTTAGGATGTGTTTTGCGCGGCACGCTACGCATTGCTGCGTGTGCGAGTGTAACTATATCGTGGATCTTAAATGTTGGCATGGTTTTGATCTTGTTGGTTCATTTTACTAACAACTATTTTGTGGTGAGATGAATGGGGTGTGGGCTCTTGACCAGGTGAGAGGTTGAGTGGTATACATCGACGAGCTGTTCGTGTTCGCTGAAAAGCCCGATAAAGAGCCAGGATATGAAGGTGTTCAACATAGAGATTCGGCATCAATCTGCAATTCTTATTGCCATTGCTATCACATGGTGTGGCATTAGTTCGTCTGTCGTTACAAATAATTTTGTAGATTCAGTTCCTGTCTATTCAGTTAAGGGCTCGTCTATCTCTTTGTTGCCTAAAAAAACGGGTGAAGAGTCTTCGATGTTTTCGTTCAGTGTGTCCCCTTACACGCAAATTATTAAGTCTTGCTATGATGCCAACGGTGTAGAGACCTCGCGCATTGGTGACCGAACGGGTTATTGGGGCATGGGCGCAATGGCGCGTGATGTTATTGATAATTATGATCCCAATACTAATCCCAATTCATGGGTGCCTATTCAGGGAGATCCGGCAGATTTTCCGCGCTTTTGGGCTCAGGCAAAAGATAAGGCGAGATATTTAAGTACATTAAGTACCAGCAGTACCAAAACCAATTTTAGCCAGCAGCAAGATTTATACTATTCGGTTGATTTTGAGTATGAAAAAGTTGGTATTCGCTCTGAAATTGCGTGTGAGCCTGCAAGAGGCATTGTTGTGAGTTTGCAGGGTGGAATTTGTGATCATAAAACATCAAAACCTACGTTTTGGAAGCCCAATACAACAGCTCCTTATCCAGAAACTGCAGATGCTTTGGCGGCAGACCCGTTGACCGCGTCATTTATGTGGAATGATGTGCGAGATATCATGCTTGCAGAATTGGGCATGGAGGCTTCGGGCTACCAAAATGTTGAGGTTGATGACTTTACTGCACAGCTTTCGGCGTATTACCCCATTGTTTTTCCGGGAGAAGTTAACCCTTCTGTTCAGCTGGTTCCTCGGGTTACGGCAGCCCTTATTATTCCGTCCGATGAGCTGTTTAAGAAAAAAAAGAGCGCGCTTGGGCTTGATAATGTTTTAAAGACGCTTGTTCCAATAGGGAATGATGGCTTTGCGGGTTTTATGTTGGAAACAGGCGTTACGCTGGATTTTAAAGACACCATCAACCTTGCGTTTGCTGCGGGCTATACAATTTTTAAAGAACGCTCGATTGCTGATTATCGTCTTCCTAATGGCAAATATCAGTGTGTTTTGTATCCGTTTACTCAGAATGTCTCTAAAAAACGTGGTGCAACCTGGCATCTTAATAGTTCAATGTATGCCGAAGATTTTATTCCAGGCATGAAGTGTTTTATGGATTATTCGTGGGTTGTGCACCGTAGAGATACGATCACGCTTGATGATGCAACGATGTTACCGGTCTTTGTGGATGGGCTTGATGTGGCGGCTCGTCTCTCTGAATTTAGAGTAGGAACGGCTCATTTGGGGTTGAGCTATAAAATTGCTAAAGATGTTGAGGCTGGATTGTCGTGCCAAGTTGTTCTGCATGGGACGCAGGTTTATAAGCCTTACACCTTTATGGGAAGCCTTTTTGTGGCCTTTTAAGATTGGTTTTGAGTTGTTTTTGCTGAAGGGCACGTGTAAAAGCGTGCCCTTTTTATGCAAGGTTGTTTTGACAAGGCAGGGGGCCGTGATAAACTGCCTAGAAAGCTGTTTGGCCTAAATCCCATGATTTCATCTGGGGCGTTACATTAGAAAGGTTTTGAAAGAAATGTCTGGAAAAAGTTATAACGTAGAAGTTCCTGTATCGGGAAATATCGAAAAAAGCTTACGTCAATTGAAAAAAAAGATTGAACGTGAGGGTGTTGTTAGAGACATGAAGCGCCAAGTTTACTTCGAACCTCCAACACAAAAACGTCGCAAACGTCTTATGCGTGCTATCAAAACCAATCTTCTTAGACTTGCTGAAGGGCAGTAGGGATAGTTTTGGCCAAGCATTCTGGTTCCGCTCACAAGCGTGAGCGATCAAAAATACAGTATTTTCGTGAATTTACGTTGCTTTTTCGCGCATTAACGCGCGATGAGCCGTCTTTTGCTTCTGTGTATCCTACCCGGATAGATGGTGCGCCCGATGGATCTGTGCTCTATATTTATTTTGCAGGTTCAGAAGGTGAAGAAGCGGTTGAAGCTATGATTGGTAAGCTTATTTTGTATAAGCCATCTTTCCGAAAAGCTTTAAGCCAGCAAGTTCAAGCGCGATACACTCCGCAATTGGTCTTTAAGTACGATGCAACGTTTGAAAAGATTCAACGCATCGAGAAACTTCTTGAAGAAATTGCTCCATCGCGAGTTGAGCATGCTGAGCAGGATGGTGATAAGCAAGATACGCAAGATTTGGAATCATAGCGTTGGTGAGTGTTGGGCTTATTGGCTTGATATTTGCCGGAGGGCTTGCTTGGGCAACTCTTATCAATGGAATTGCGCATCGATTGCTCAAAGAGCGGGCGCTGTTACAAGTGCCGCCTCGTTGTGTGAGCTGCGATACTGCTCTTGCGTGGTATGATGTTATTCCAGTGATTTCCCATATGATTTTCGGGGGAACGTGCCGTCCGTGCGCGTCCCCCGCTTCTTTTTTATACCCCGCCGTAGAAATTTTTGGAGCCTGTGTTTTTACAGCGCTTTGGTACACCCGGGGGTGCGATTATGGCCAACTCTGGTCATGCAAGCTTTCTTTAGATCTTCTTTTTGCAACAGCATTGCTCATAACGTTCCGGACTGATCTGGAAGAGATGTTTATTTTTCGGTTTTCAAGCCTTTATTTGGTTCCGGTCTGGATTTTTTGCGCTCTTATGGGGTGGCTTGAGCTAACGTTTGTTGAAAGCTGTCTAGGTGCTGTGCTGGGGTATTTTATTCCCTGGTGCGCTGGACGTTTGTTTTTTGCCATGCGTGGTGTTGAAGGAATTGGTGTTGGCGATCTTGAATTTCTGGCGATGATTGGGGCCTTTTTGGGTTCTTTTAAAATGGTCGACAGTATGTTGCTAGCAAGTATTTCTGGGGTTGTAATTGGCGTAATTTATGCCGTTATCCACCGCGACCGCCGAGTCCGCATTCCTTTTGGCCCGTTCTTGGCTTTAGGCGCTCTTGTTGAGCTTTTCCGCTAATTATTTCTTTTTGAATCGCGTTTTTAGTTGTAAAAAGGCTGCTATAAAAGGCTTTTTGCAGAAGTATGATATGCTTTCATTGCAAGTATGTTAGTGCGTGGCGCAGGAGTTTTTTTGATGAAAATCGGCAAATTTATATTGTTTTTTGTGTTAGTAAGCTGCTCAGGTTCCGTGACGGCCATGATGCGTAACGCCCGGCGGGCGGCTAACGCTCCGCGTGGGGGCGGGGTAGCTGCAGCTGCGCAAGCGCCGGAGATCATTTTACTCACTGATCCTCGATCATGTGCTGTTGCTTCTCATGTGTGTGTGTGCTTGAATGTTGGTGCAGAGCAAAGTCTTGTTAATCGTGGTCAGCATGGTGAATGGAATATTCGGTTTTGTCAGAATCTTAAAATCTTTGGTGCTCGGTTTAGGCCTGGAAATAGGCTCCTTCTTTCCGGGGAAGTTGCGGATGCCATCTTGGCGGCTCAATACTCTGATGATGGATGTCTGAATGATTATAGGGGTGTCCTTGCGGGGTTTTGTAAAGTTCGTATTGATTCAGTGCGTATCATGTGCACAATGAATCCCGGTACAAAGACTATTGTAATTCATGAGGTGCGAGAGCGGGGAAACGGCACCTACAACGATAATCATGAATTTGCTGCGGCGCATGCGAACTGCGCATTGTATCCGTTGCGGGAGCAACCCGTACCTTAATTGTGTTGTTCTATTACATTTAAAAAGAGCTCTTCATGTTGGAAAAACCAGCACGCAGGGCTCTTTTTGTGAGAATTAGTGTTTTTTTATCGTAAGTCGTTCAGTAACCCTGCAAGAATCACATCCGGTTTGTCCGTTGATGTAAAGC
>JBEITS010000091.1:0-4207 GCA_040374805.1 Campylobacterota bacterium
GCATCGCATGACGATCTACGTTTGAGCCCGTAGGCGTAGAAGAATCATTCACATGAATTACGGCAAGTCGGCCAAGGGCTAGCACTCGGTCAAACTCATCCAAGAATGTGGCAAATTTTGCGCCAGACAAAATGTCGTACCCGGCGGAACTTACATGGCAGGTATCTAAACAAAATTTAATACGCGAAGAAAAACCAGCCGCATCGGAAAGTTTTTTAAGCGACTCAAGAGAGCTGCCCAGCGACGTCCCCTGACCAGCCATAGTCTCCAACGCGATCACAGGACTTTCGGGCACTTTTGCAAAAACCTCATGCAATCCCTTGGCAAAGAGCTCAATCCCCACATCTTCACCCGCCCCACCGTGCGATCCTGGATGCAAAACAACAGCCTGAAGGCCTAAGCTTTGTGCACGCTGCAGCTCTGCGGTGAGTAGCCTAACCGAACCCTCTCGCACAGATTCTGTAGCCGATGCCAAATTAATTAAATATGGCGCATGACTCACAACAACATCGATTCCTGCTAGCTTTTGAGCCGCCTTAAACGCAGTAATTTCTTCAGACGCATATAATTTTGAATTATAAGACCTACTTGAACGCGTAAAAATCTGAAAGCAAGTGGCCCTTACTTCAGCCGCATGACTAAAAGATTTTTCTATCCCACCCGCAATAGAAAGATGGGCACCAACAAGGGGATTTTTTTTCACAAGGATTCTCTTTCGTAAAACACACTCACAATCCCCAGCTTAAGTTCAGTTATCTAACAAAACAATCGCGAGAAAAACATGCCAATAAATCCAGTCTATTACCCAAAAAGCGTCTTTTTCGGAAATTCGCCCCTCTTTTAAGGGGCAAATGTCGTATCTTGCACAAAGAGATGTAAAGGTGTTACAATTTATCATAAGAAGCAAGAATCGGGAGAAGCGCCATGCCTACAAAAAATCCTAGAATCAATGTTACATTTGAAGAGACAACTGCAGGTTTGCTGGTCTATTTGGCTGCACAGGAAAACGTCTCTGTTGCAAGCTTGGTGAGAGAACTCACTCTTGAAGCCCTTGAAATACGCGAAGATTTATACCTCTCAAAAATCGCCCGTGAACTTGATAAAGAAGAAGTAAAAACGTATTCCCATGATGAAGCATGGAAGTAAGGTATGCTATTATCTATCAGGAACAGGTAGTTAAAAAACACATTCCAAGCTTACCCGCAAGCGCAAAAGTATTAATTAAACGCGCAATCGAAGAACGCCTGCAAGTAGACCCTTGCGGATTTGGTAAACCACTTCGCTACAGCCTCAAAGGTCACCGACGCATCCGCGTCAGCGACTATCGTATTATTTATCGCATTCAACCTGAAGATAATGTCGTTGTAATTATCGCCATTGAACATCGAAAAGATGTTTACGAAGACTGACGCGTAAGTCACTGCATTATTGCTAAGGAAAACACGAACGATACATTAGCCCAAATTATCGTCTATAAAAGACGGGGCAACTCAAAATTCTTTTCCAAGTTCTTCCCAGATATAGCTTCCGATGTTTAAAAGCAACGTAAAAAACAGTGTTTTTGAGCAAAAAATGCTCTAAGTTGTAAAAAATAAAAATTCCGCGATAGCTTTGAGTTACATAAAGCGATTCCAGCAAAAAATGCGTTCTGCATGCGCTGCTATCAATAGAACTATTTTAACGATCGGAGAAAAACATGGACAGCGCAAGAGACAGTATCAGGCGAATGCTTCTAAGCCTTCTTACCCTCTTCTCTCTTGGTATCACGCCATGTTTTACCGGCACAGGTCATTCCAGACCCGCACCCGCACAACCTAGTGTACGTGATGAAATTGCACGCGTTATTGAAGACATCAGGCATTCAAAATGCTCTCCGTGTGGTCACACTGTAATGCATGAAAGTTTCGAGGCGGTAGAAAGAATTGCCTACGAGGAGAGTGGACACATTCGATGCTTAATCGAATGCAAAAAACCGTATGAATATGGCACTTATGGCACAACAACAAAATTAGTGTTTGCAGATTGTGCCCTCTTGATTGATCACATTAAGCGACAAATAGCCGAAGGAAGCGACTCCCTAGCAAAAAAGCCTTTATTGGAATTTGTTGAAACCCTAGAACAAGCGGATCTTACGCTCGACACAAAAATTTTAAATTTTTATAGACTTTTCATCAGTATTAAAAATTTTTATAACAGAAAATTTAAGGCTTTTGGGTTTTGTGTGCACGGCTTGGGGCCCGAAGGATATGGTTCAGCTGAAGCCGTAAGAAATTATCATGCACAGCAAGATACGCTCGATGAAGCATCTCGATTGACACTGCAATTCTTGAGTGCATTTTTGTACATTTTATTTCACGAACTTGATGAAATGGGTTTAATATATTCACACATGCCCCTTCGTTCAATTCTGCATCATTCTTTGAGCTATTGTTATCCCTTTTTGGGTCCAGTGATGTGTCCTAAGTTTCCTGAAAAATTTTATACAGCATCGCTCATTAGCGACACGGGTTGTAGTGGAGGCGCAGGCACAGAGACCGGTAGAGCCCGAGCGAGTACCGCATCGGATTATTCATCAGAAGGAATCAGCGATTTGTCTGATGAATATGATAAAACTCCTGCAAAGAGTAGATTTAGATTATTTTCCCAATTTGTACCGAACTATAGTTTAAGCTGAAAGGCTTCTATGAATGCTGTAATGCTCCGCAGAGTTACGCTGGTTTTGTTTTTTGGAGTAGGCGGATTTTGTTCTGCAGGAGGAGTATTTTCATCATCTAGAAATAGCGCTCACACATCTTTTTCTGAAGATGCACAACGCGCATGGGAACGAATTTCTGAGGACGCTAGAACAAGTAAATCTTTTGAGTACATTTCAATCCGCAGTAATAACGAACAAGAAACTTACACAGAATGGAATTTTTTACTTGTAAAAATATCTCATGATATCAATGGAAGCTCTCCAATCTTAATTAAAAATCCCATCAATACTTTGGCAACAAATCTCTTATCAACCACAGAGAGCAATTCCGAGAGCTCAACAGAAAGCTTTAAGTCTATCGCAGATGAACTAGCGCAACTCAGCAAATCACAAAACACCTTTGATGTATCTCTTATCCAAAACACCCGAAATATTCTTGAAGCACTGCTCTATGTTGTTCTGAGCAAAATGTACGACGCACCCCGCTCGCAGCATGAAGCTTCTTCAATCCAAACTCAACTTAACACTGCATTTTGCAGTGCGTACGAAAACCTAAATTTTTTAGAGCAGCAGGCAGCTGCAAACGCCTCACGAAGGTCTTCAGCTCTTGATAACGTCTTAACGCGTGAAAGTGCTGGCGTTGCCACGGTATTACTTGCAACCTTTTTTGGAGGCTACAAGTTTGCAACATACAAGCCCCCCATGGTTACCATTAATGGAAAACAGTATCGCCTTGTAAAACCTCGTATCTTGCGCAATCGCAACGCAACAAACCTTAGCGTCCCCACTGAAATAACACGTGAACGTGATAAAATATTAAGAACAAAAATTATTCCATGGAGCGGCCGCGAAATCTATGCAATACATGCCCTAGAGCGTTATGCAGAAATTTGTAGCGCAGTTTGCTACAACCAGCCAATAATGTATTACTCAGCTGACATGCAAAGCATGCAATCCTACACAACATGGCAAAACGTGCTCCAAGCCATTCTTTTACACCTTAATATTCTTGAGGCAACAACACTTATTATTCCCATCAGAGCTCTTCGCAACCTCATACAATCACTCAATTCCACCTCAAACTTTCTCTACAAAGACATGATTGTAGATATGTATGAATTTACACCACGATTGCGGCAATATTACCGGCGAGCAGCACGTGAATTTGGCAAACTACTGCAATTCACACCGCAACAACAAAAAGAGTGCAAGGTAGATAATTTATGGTATGCAAAACGAGTGCCAATCAAAGACGCAACATCAGCTGCAATGCCATTGTGTGAAGCTCTTCATGGAGCACAACGAGGACCTTTGTATTCCCCTCATTGCGCAGATCTTGTGCAAGGTTTTCAAATCTCTCAGAACATTCTTGAAGCATTGTTCCACGTTGTTGTGATGAGAACACATGCCGCAACAGGCAAATTTTATGAATATTTCCCAACATTCCTCGAAGAATTCTATAATCGCACAATGCATTTTGTGTATCGCAACTCTCTGCTCGAGCACAAAACA
>JBEITS010000044.1:0-7959 GCA_040374805.1 Campylobacterota bacterium
ATGTTGGCGGAGGAATGCGAAGCGTGCTTTCTTGACGATTTTGTTGATGATATCGAGTGATGCTGAGTTGCCGTGTGCTTCAATTAACGCTTTGTATTCGTCAGAAGATGCATCAAAGTGATCTTCAAGGACTTTTTTGTGGCGGTTAACCACAACAAGAAAATCTTCTACCCCAGATCTGATGCCTTCTTCAACAATATGCTGGATGGCTGGTTTATCGTTGAGTGGTAACATTTCTTTGGGGAGGGACTTTGTCAGCGGTAAAAAGCGTTGACCAAGTCCTGCGGCAGGAATAATAACCTTCATGGTATGCTCTTTCGGGGGGCCTGCAAATCTGGTGCGCCGCGATGAAGGGTATTAAAATTGTTTTAAAAATCCAATCTTTCCTGTACTTAGGTGTCGAATATCATCGATTCCGTGATGTAGCATCGCTAATCGAGATAGTCCGAACCCAAACGCAAAGCCAGAATACTTTGTAGAATCGATGCCCGCAGCTTTTAAAACATTGGGGTGAATCATTCCGCAGGGGAAAACTTCAATCCATGTTGTTTTCTTGCATACAGAGCATCCTCCTTTGCAGAAAACGCAACGCATATCAATTTCCATTCCGGGTTCTACAAACGGGAAAAAACCTGGTCGGATTCTAATGTCTAAATCTTTTGTTTCAAAAAAAGTTGATAAGAAATGTTTTGCGGTGCCGAGAAGGTCTGCAAGGCTAATGTTTTTGTCGATAAAGATTCCTTCGCACTGCATGAACATCACGTCGTGTGTTGCATCAACTGCCTCGTGTCTAAAAACGCGCCCTGGGGCAAATCCAGCGATGGGAGCTCCATGAGACTCGAGTGCACGGATTTGAACAGATGAGGTGTGTGTGCGCAAGAGGTGTTGTGGTCTGCTGACCCATAGCGTGTCGTGCATGTCGCGTGCAGGATGGTTGATTGGAACGTTGAGTGCATCAAAATTATGGAATTCATCTTCTACCTCAGGGCCTTCAAAACGCGTGTAGCCAAGTGGGGTAAAAATGTCTTCTATGCGCTCTATGATTGAGCTATAGACGTGTAGTCCGCCTGCGTGCGTGCGCTGAGGAGCAACTTGAGTTACATCGAATTGCGATGAAGACTGTGTGTTTGTTTGCGCTGTTTCGAGAATTTGTTTGCGTTGTTCGTAAAGGGTTTCGATCTCGCGACGTATTTCTTGAAAGCGTGGACCTGCTGAGCGCTTGCTTTCGACATTGAGTGTTACAAATCGTTCGTTAAGAAAAGATAGCTCGCCCTTGCGACCCAAAAACATAACGCGAAATTGTTCTAGAGATTCTTTTGATGTTGTTTTTGAGCAGTTTTCACGGGCCTGAGCGAGTAATTTCTCGGCGTCATGCAGGAATGTGTGGTGCACGGTAGTGGCGCTTTCTTAATAATACGAGGACGTTGGGAAGTAGTATCGCATGTTTTGGAGGGGGCTTCAAGGCGGCTTTGGTGCTCTGAAAACGCACACGATAAACTTTTTTACATGAATTTAGTGTATTTGGGTTTGACAAGGTACACGAGAATCAGTAGCTTAAGGGCGAGTGTTTGTGCCGGGATAGCTCAGGGGCAGAGCAGAAGCCTGAAGAGCTTCGTGTCGGCGGTTCGATTCCGTCTCCCGGCACCAGTCATTTCCTCTAGAAGTGACTGATGCCGTCACAATTAATTTGTGTGCAAGCCTGTTTTTTCCCTTCCTATTTCTATTTTTGGGTTTATAACGTGTTTTCTTTCTTTTCTGAAAAGCTATCGGGTGTTGTATCACTGTTTAGTTCTAAAAAACGTGTAACCCCTGCAGATAGCGATGCTTTTGTGCGTCAAGTTCGTTCTACATTGATTGATGCGGACGTTTCTCTTTCTGTTGTTACTAGCTTTACGCAGGCGTTGAATGCCGATTTGGTTGGCTTGGCGGTTCCTGCGGGCTTAACGCTCTCAGATGTTTTGAGTCAAAAACTTTATACGCATGTTACACGATTTTTGGGCGGGCAACGTCAGCCGGGTGTTGTGTTTAAGCAGCTTTGTCCAAGTGCTTCTTTATCTAAGATTATGGTTATGGGTTTGCAAGGGAGTGGGAAAACTACTACCGTTGCAAATATTGCTGCATGTATTGCATAGGCTGGTCTTTCAAATAAGAATCCTAGATCTATAGCAGTTGGTTCTGTTGATACGCGCCGTCCAGCAGCAAGAGAGCAACTTGCATTACTTGCAAAACGGGCAGGGTTTCTTTTTTGTCATGGTGTTCAGGGCGAAAGCCCTTCAAAGATGGTTTCTTCCATGCTTGCAGAAGCTCAAGCCGCAGGGTGTGATGTTTTTGTGTTGGATACTGCGGGGCGTATGCATGTTGATGCAGATTTAATGTCGGAACTCAGAGAAACGCGTGAAGCGTTTCAGCCTAATCACACGGTATGGGTTGTGGATGGCATGATTGGTCAAGAATCTGTGGCTATTGGATCTGCATTTATGAAAGATGCGCCGTTTGATAGCATCGCTCTTACAAAGCTTGATAGTGGAACTCGTGGTGGTGCGGCGTTTGGCTTATCGTATGAACTTTCTAAGCCTATTTATTTTATGGGAACAGGCGAAGGGATCGATGATTTTGAAACGTTTGAGCCAGATCGTGTTGCCTCCCGCATTGTGGGGCTTGGTGATGTCAAGGGGCTTATCGAGCGCATAGAGCGTGCCACGAAAAAAGAATCTGAAGCTGATTCTGCCGCAGTTGTTGAGCGGATGATGAATGGTCAATTTACTTTGCAAGACTTTGCTCAGCAGCTTTCTATGGTTGGCTCTATGGGTTCTATGGGTAAGTTGATGCAGTTTTTGCCGGGAATGCCTAAGGTTTCTCCAGAGGAATTGGCTCGAAAAGAGCAGGGGCTGAAGAAGTTTAGGGCACTTTTGAGCTCTATGACCCCTAATGAGCGTCTGGGGCGCTCGTTATTGACGCGCTCACGCAAAGAAAGAGTTGCTCGCGGAGCGGGTGTCACGGTGAAAGATCTTGATGATTTGTTATCTAAATTTGAAGAAACCAGGCAGTTTGGTAGGATGGTCAAGAAGATGGGCGGTTTTGGCAGTCTTTTTAAGTAATTTGATGTGATTGTCGAAAAAAGTCGTAAAAATAGAACTACATAAAAAAGGAGTCTGTTGTGGTAAAAATTAGATTAAGTCGTACTGGGGTAGCAAATCGCCCATATAATCGTATTGTCGCTGTTGATTCTCGCAAAAAGCGCGATGGCGAATGCCTTGAAACTCTTGGTTCATACGATCCATTGAAGCACCAAATTCTTCAAATTAACCGTGAAGGTATCCAAAACTGGGTTGCTAAGGGCGCTCAAATGACAGATGCTGTTGTAAAAATTATGAAAATGGCGGCAAAGGCTACCAACTCCTAAGTCCTCGTTAATCGTGGTTTAGATTGTTGGTTCTTTGGTCAAGTGCTAGGAATAAAATGCTTAAAGAACTTGTAGAAAGCATTGTTAAAAAGTTGGTGGATAATCCCACGCAAGTTAATGTTTCTGAAATCTCTGGTGAACAGGCTACGATTATTGAATTGCGCGTTGCTCCAGAAGATCTTGGGAAAGTTATTGGCCGTGAAGGTCGTACTGCACGCTCAATTCGAACACTTGTTCATGCTGCGGCGACCAAAGAGCGCAAGCGCGCGGTCTTAGAAATCTTAGAATAGTTTGTTGCGTCATTATGACGGTATGGAAGGGCGCTGGAAACCAGCGTGGGTAGGATGGTCGTTTTTTCTATAATTACAGCGTTTCCGGCCCTTTATACAGAGTTCATCTCAACGAGTCTGGTAAAACTTGCCCGTGAACGCGGGCTTGTTTCGTTTAACTTTGTTAAATTTTCTGATCAATGTGCTCCTAAAGAGCCTATCGATGAGCCAACGGTTGGGCCGGGGCCGGGAATGATTCTTAAGCCTGGCGTTGTTGAGCGAGCGCTTAATGCTGCAATTGCAGAGCATGGTCGCGGGTTAACAATCTTTTTTTCTCCTCAGGGAACCACCTTGTCTCAGCCTGTGGTTAAAAGCCTGGCATCTCTTATCGATTTTTCCGCGTGCTCTAAGTTGGCAGAGCCTGTTGATGAGGGTGCTTCAAAGTATCGCCACATTATTCTTGTGTGCGCGCGCTACGAGGGTGTTGATGCTCGTGTGGAGCGGGAATATGCGGATATTCTTCTTTCTATTGGTGACTATGTTTTGATGGGTGGTGATTTGCCAGCCCAAGTTCTTATAGAAGCTGTTCTAAGATTTTTCCCAACAGTTGTTGGAAACCAAGCGTCTGTTGTTCAGGATTCTTTTGAATCAGAATTTTTGGATCATGATGAGTTTGGTCTGCCGGTTGAATGGCACGGCGAAGCTGTTCCTGAGGTTTTACGTTCGGGCGATCATGCAAAAATTAAGCAATGGCGCGTAAATAATGCTGCAAAAAAAACTGTCTTAAGGCGTTTTGATTGGTTTCGTGCTGTGGAGCCTTCTCGTTCTGCGCTTACAGCAGCTTCTCTTCATATTCCTCGGCACTACGTAGCCTTGTTGCATGGAGATGTTTTGGTTAAATCGGGTGAAGTTGGCACAACGTCTGTTACCTCGATTGATCTTCACGATATTGCTCGAACGAGCAGAACATATGGTATTGAGCAGTTTTTTGCAGTAACGCCGCTGATTGATCAGCAAGAAATTGTAAAAACTTTCTTGGATTTCTGGAAGTCTGATGTGGGCAAGAAATTTAATCGAACGCGTACAGAGTCTACATCTCGCTTGGTTTTAGCAGATACATTTAACTCAGTTCTAGCGATGATTGAAGGGCGCGAAGGGCAAAAGCCTGTTGTGATTACAACCAGCGCTAAAGAGTCTCTTCATGCTCGCCATATCGATTTTCATGATCAAGGCTTAGTGTGGGAAGAGGGACGGCCCGTGCTCTTTGTGTTTGGGACGGGGCAGGGTTTGGCGTCACATATTTTGGATGCAAGCGACTATTTATTGGTGCCGGTGACGGGAATGACAGAGTATAACCACTTGTCTGTTAGAAGTGCGGTTGCCATTATTTTAGACCGATGGATGGGTTTGAATCCGAAGAAAAAATCTCTTAAGATTTTGTGATAGTTTTACCGACTATTGGAAACAAAGTATCTGTTTTTTTCGCTCTCTGGCCAGCTTGAAAAGGCTGGCGATTTTATTTAATAGATGAGGCTTTTACGGGGCGTGCGTGGCAATTCGTATTTGCTAAATGTAGTTTTTTTGTTACTCTTCTGATGTTAGTCGCAATCCGAGGGACGTAAAGAGCTCTGCTTTTTTGCGTTTGGGATGCGAGCGTTGTTGTCGTGTTGTGTTGTTGTTACGTTAAAAAGCTTTTCGCATTTCCATCGCGAAACAGCTGGAGAATCTGTCTGATGAACAGAAAAGCGCTCGCTAATATTCGCCGTGCGGCGGATAATAATCTAGTTCTTTTAGACGAAGCGCTTGTCGCTGGTCAGGAATTTGTTGAGCAAGTTGCCCAACTATATGCTGATGCATCTGGAAAATTTAAATCTGGAAAATTGATTACCGGTAAAGTTATTGCCAAAACAGGCGATGGCGTATTGGTTAATATCGATTACAAATCTGATGGCCTTATTTCAAACCATGAATTTAGCGACTTTGAGTTGGAACGAATTCATGTTGATGATGCTGTTGAAGTTTTAATCGATCAAGTTGAAGACGAAGACGGCAACGTTGTATTGTCATACCAAAAAGCGAAATCGCTTAAGGCTTGGGATAGACTTGCTGAATTTGCAGCTGCCGATGAGCCTGTGCGTGGTATTGTTACGCATAAGGTTAAAGGTGGTCTTAGTGTTGACGTTGGTATTCCAGCATTCTTGCCGGGATCACAAGTTGATACGTCTCGCGTGAACAATTTTGATCAATTTATTGGTGAAGAAGTTCTCTGTAAAATTATCAAGATCAACAAGCGTCGTGGAAACGTTATTGTTTCTCGTCGTAAGTATCTTGAAGGGTTGCGTTCGGAAGAAAAACGTTCCGCACTCGAAATACTCTCTGAAGGTCAGGTCATCGAAGGTATTGTCAAAAATATCACAAACTACGGCGCGTTTGTCGACGTTGGTGGAATCGATGGGTTGTTACACATTACAGATATTTCATGGGGTCGCATTGGCCATCCTAGTGAAGTTCTCAAAGTGGGCGACAAAATTAATGTTAAGGTTCTTTCTTTTGACAAAGAACACGAAAAGATTTCACTCGGCATGAAGCAGCTTATTTCAAATCCATGGGATGACATCGAATCACAGTACCCTGTGAACTCGGTTCTCGAAGGTGTCATTTCAAACATTGCTGATTACGGCTTGTTTGTTGAAGTGGCAAAAGGCGTTGAAGGCCTTGTGCACATTTCAGAAGTTTCCTGGACTGAACGAATTCATAATTTACATCGCCACTTCCAAGTTGGTAACAAGGTCAAAGTTATGGTCCTTGCTATCGATAAAGAAGGCGGACGTATGCGTATGCGTTTGAGCATCAAGAGACTTGAAGATGATCCTTGGAGACTCGTCTTTGATAAATTCAAAATTGGCGATATGGTTGAAGGCGCAATTACCAACATTACAGATTTTGGTATTTTCGTTCAGCTCCATGATGGTGTTGATGGCTTGGTGCATATCTCTGATATTTCATGGACCGAGCACGTTGTGCATCCTTCAGATCGTTACAAAAAGAATGACGTACTTAAAGTTGTTATTCTTGGAATTGATAAAGATAACAAGCGCATTTCGCTTGGAATTAAGCAACTCGATCGCGATCCATGGGAACGCATTGAAGAAGAATTCCCTGTTGGCAAGGTTGTTAAAGGAACCGTTTCTAAAGTTACAAGCTTTGGTGCGTTTGTTCGTTTTGATACCGGTGTTGAAGGTCTTGTTCATATTTCCGAATTATCAAACAAAGATGTTGATAGCGTAGAAGAACTTGTCAAAGTTGGTGCTGTGCATGACTTTAAGGTTGTAAGATCTAACCGTTCAGAACGTAAGCTTGGCTTAAGTTTGAGAGCTGTAAGCGAACCTGAAGAAACAGCTAAGGCTATTGCTCGTGAAGGTGCAAATCGCCCTCAAGGCGGTGACCAACAGCAAGGTGGCTTCCGTTCGGAACGCCCAGAGCGCTCAGAACGTTCTGGTGGTGACCGTGGCGGTGATCGTCACTTTGATCGTGGCGACCGACATGACCGTGGCGGCGACCGTCGTCCATCATTCGATGGCGGTAATCGTTCAGCACGAACAGAATCATCATCTGGTTCATTAAAAGGTTCGTTGCAACAAGCTCTCGAAGATCATCTTCGCGATGATAAGAAATAGGGTTGTGGCAATGGCTGGAAATAGAACATACGCTATGATCAAACCTCATGCTGTGGCAGAGGGAGTTGTTGGTAAGGTTATTGATAGAATTGAGCGCGAAGGCTTTAAAATCGTTGCTATGAAAAAAATGCATTTTTCATCGAAATTTGCTGAAATTTTCTACGCGGTTCATGCTGCTCGCCCATTCTTTCCAGAACTTGTAAGCAACATTTCTGCTGGCCCTATTGTGGCTCTTGTGTTGGAAAAGGATAATGCCGTTTCCTCATGGAGAGACATCATTGGTGCAACAGATCCTTCAAAAGCTGCTGAGGGAACGCTCAGAAGCTTGTACGGCAAAAGCATTGATAAAAACGTTGCTCACGGTTCTGATGCAGATGAAACTGCTGCAACAGAATGTGCACTCGTTTTTCCTGAATTAAGCTGCTAAATCGTAAGATTTAACCTAGCTGCTTTCTAGATACAACAAAAATACCGATTAAGTTTTTACACTTAATCGGTATTTTTGTTGTATCTAGAAAGCAGCTAGGTTAAATCTTACGATTTAGCAGCTTAATTCAGGAAAAACGAGTGCACATTCTGTTGCAGCAGTTTCATCTGCATCAGAACCGTG
>JBEITS010000015.1:0-13596 GCA_040374805.1 Campylobacterota bacterium
CGATAATACGCTATTCCCTCAAAGAATCTTGAGTTAAAGGTCTGAGTTGATTTGATTTCAATAGGAACAAACCTCGAGCCATAATCCAAGAGACAATCTATCTCTTTGCCTCGGCTATCTCGCCAGAAATACACGCTTGGCTGTTGGCCCTTATTGAAGAATGTCTTACAAATATCCGCTATCACAAACGATTCAAACAATCCGCCATAAAGATAATGAAGTGTTAGCTGATCTGGAGATGTAATTTTCAATAAATAACATGCAAGACCTGTATCGTAAAAATACAATTTTGGTGATTTAACCATACGCTTACTAAAATTCTTAAAGTGCGGCTGCAGCAAAAATATAACGTAGCTCGCCTCCAAAATGCTCAGCCAAGCTTTTACCGTAGGCACAGAAATACCACAATCATCGGCAAGAGAAACATAATCGAGTAGTTGACCAATGCGCCCCGCACACAGACGAATAAACTTCTGAAAATCGCTTAACCTGACAATGTTTATAAGCTGGCGCACATCACGCTCAACATACGTTGTAAGATACGGACCATAAAAATCCTCTCCCACTAATTTTCGCATGTAAATATTTGGGTACCCACCTGTAAAAATAGCCTCGTGAGCTTTTTCTGGGAGGTAGCTAGAGCGATCAAGCTCATCGCACGAAAGAGGCAGCAGCGTAAGAATTCCCACTCGCCCCGCCAAAGACTGAGTAATGGCTTGGTTCATCAAGAAATTATGCGAGCCCGTGAGAATAAAATATCCAGGACGATACTTAGCATCCACAATGCCTTGAATGTACGACAATAAAACAGGCTCATTCTGAAACTCATCCAAAATAATCCCTGCGCCATAATCGCTTTCTAGAAAAGCTCGAGGATCTTGCATAATGCGCAACGCAGTATCCGGGTCTTCTAAGGAAAAATAAGAGTGCTTGGGGAAGGCTTGTTTTGCCAAGGTGGTTTTGCCCGACTGGCGAGGCCCCACCAGGGCAATTACAGGGTATTTTGTGGCCAAATACGTAAGTTTTGGCTCTATGTTGCGCTGAATGTACATTCGAATTACCGCTCCATAAAGGCCTCTGAGCTATATCTGCACAAAAACGTAACAAGACTTTCTGTTTTGCACAAGATTCCTTAAAACACCCTCTCTTTTTACAACAAAAGGGCGGTCCATAAAGAACCGCCCCGCAATATTTTTCCAATTAATTGGTTTCTACCAAGGAATATTCATGCTCATATGAACTTCCCAATCAGATTCATTAAATTTCTTATCGCGATCAAGCTTATAGCCCCAATCGATCTTAATTTGCTGAGGGCGCGTAACACTAAAACCAAACCCAACAGCATGGCGAATATTAAATTCATTGCGCTTAACAAGCGGTTTAACGGTATCGGGAATATCATCGGTAAATGCATTCCATCCACACCCTGCGTCATAAAACACTCGGCCGCGCATGCCGTAGGCTTCAAACATTGGAACCTGAAGCTCTGTGTTAAGGAGCAAGTGCCGTCTACCGCCCAGCGGAGTATTATTGCGCTCTCGCAGCGGGCCACTGCTTACAAGAACAGGACCTGCGCCCCCGCCCACAAATCCACGAATCGTATCTTGTCCACCCATGTGGTACAGCTCGCGATAGGGAATTGTTGTGGAACTTGAAATACATTCAACCATCCCTGCTTTTGCTCGCAGCGCAAAAACCAACGTATCTTCGCCAATAAGTGGCGTAAACCAGCTTCCCGTAGCCTCTAGCTTAATAAAACTAAAACCCCCATTAAACGCAGGGAATGCAAATTTACCGGTTCCAATAATACGGCCACCACGCGTTGGATACACAGGATGATTACGCGTGTCTTTAACAAGTGATGCACCAATCCAACTCAGAGTTCCTTCTTTTAGCCGACGGTCCAACATAAACGAGCCATACGCTCCAAGCCCTTTTTTAATATCGTCATAGTTAAGGAACTTATTATCTTCAACACCAATCTCGCATAAACACTTTATATCACGGTCAAGCGCAGGAAGCCTAAAGCCAAAACCCAAAGCCCCTCCACCAATACGTTCACGCGGGCGAACCGATGAAATAGCAAACTGATCGTATTCTTCAATTCTGTACGATGTATCAACATTGAATTCAACGTTGGTATCAAAAATGTAGGGATTATTAAAATTAAAACCAAATGAGCCCAAGCGAGACCCCGAAGAATTTACATTAAATGCTCCCGCCCAGCCGCGGCCAAAAAGGTTGCGCTTAGAAACGTTAATACCAACACTCATGCCAGAATCAAGATGCCCCTGACGCGCTCCATATCCACCCACAAGGCTCGCATTGCCTGTTTTAATTTCTGCAACCGAAAGCTCAAGATCTACCAAGCCCTCAGATAATTTATGTGTTTTCCAAGTTACAGCGCCCCGCTCAAAGTAGCCCAACGCTTCAATTCTACGGCGCGATGCATCGAGCTCTGGAGAGGTAATAAGCGCACCTTCTTCAAGCGAAATTTCTCTACGAATAACTTTATCGTGCGTAAGTTTATTTCCGGTAATATCAATCCGACGAACCTTAACTTTTTCGCCTTTTTCTATCTCAAAGGTAAAATCAACTTTTTTAAGATCGTCATAGATCCGAGGAACCGGATAGCTTTCTGCATAGGAATAGCCGTGTTTGCCAAGAACAGAACGAATACCTGCAACCGTTGCAAGCGCAGTAGCGCGAGAATACAGCGAACCTTCTTTAATACGAATAACATCTAAAAATTCTTGTTTACTAATTTCTTCATCGTACGGAAGCATCACATAACGAACACGATATTGTTCGCCTTCATTAATATAAAAAGTGATTTTGATAGACGATTCATCGCCATCGGGATATTCAATTTTAGTGTCTACAACACGAGCGCGTGCAAACCCAAGATTTTGATAGGCAAACTCAATATTTTGCTTATCGGCTTCAATCATTTCGCGGTTAAATTTGCCTGAGTTATCAGCAAAACCAAGCAACCATAACTCCTGCGTAAGCAACGCACTTCGCAAACGCCATTCGGGAATTTTATTCACTCCCTCAAAAACAATCTGACGAACCTGCGAAGGTGCACCTTCCTTAATTTCTAACGTAAGTTCAACACCATCAGACTCTTTAGAAGGCGTTAGCGTTCCTGTAACACGCGCTGAATGATAATTGTCTTCGCGATACATCGCACGAATTTTGGAAGAAAGATACACGATATCATTTTCATCGATCGCCGGGAGATGCTTAAGGCCCAAGCGCTCAATAAGCTTTTTGGTGGTTATTTGATGGTTGCCCGTAATCTCGTACGAATCTAATGATTTTTTTTCTTTAAGAACAATGTAAAGCGTAACGCTATCAGCATCTTCTTCCGATTCAATTCTCACCTGAGAGAAATAACCCAAAGAATAGAGCTTATCAATTGCTGCTGCGGATATTTCGGGATCAAAAACATCACCTTTTTTATACATCAAGCGCTGGTTGATGGCGTCATTCTTGATTAAAGAATTTCCCTCTATCACAACATTTGTAATAATTTTTTTGGCACCCTGAGCAGAAAGCGCTCCAGAAAAAACAAGTGCAAAGCACAAAGCTCTGCAAGCCGTGCGGAAAAGCGTGGTAATGCACATAATCAAAACCAATTCCCTATTTCTTAGTTTCACGCACGCAACTCCGCTGCAATAAAGAAGCATTAAAATTGAGTAACGCCGAGAGAATGGCTCAAGAATACCGAACACGAGAAAAAATACCAGACTTGGCTCAACACTCGCGTCCCGTACGCAAGTGCTGCGAAAGAAGAGATTCTTCCTGCGCTAAAAAATCTGCATCCGCTTCCCACATCTTGGCAGCCATGCGCAGCCGATGAACAACATCAAAACTCAACGCATGAGACGCAAAAACAGAGCCCTTTTTATGGTCAGCAACTTCAAAACACAAAGCCTCGCCGCGATGAGCAATATTAAGATCTACATCCACGTGCTCGCAAGAAGGTTTAAGCGCATCAATAATGCACGGCGCAAAAACAACAACCGGAAGTGGCTTAATAACATGCTGATCGATATTTTTAGAAAACACCAAGAACCAAAATTCTTTATGCGTTGGGTCTTCATCGAGCGGCTTTGAATCAAACTCACCTACAAGCACATTCCACAACGAAAATTTTTTGCCGCCACCCGCAAGGCTGGCCTTGCTCACAAATTTTCCATCATCAGAAATCGCACGGTCAAACATAAGGCGAATCTGAACTAATTTTTGGGGAAGTTTTTTACCTGCAGCATTTAAAAGCTTTTCAATACGGTCAAAACGCTGCTCGCTGTAATAGCGTGAAGTACTTATCCAATCGCTCGGCTGAACACGGTCGGCAAGCGAATAGCAATGATACATCGACTCGAATAACGACGAACCTATCGCAAAATCTGTTTCGGGCTGAACAGGCGTTCCAAAAAACATACATTCATTAATGTTCCAGCTTGGAACATCGGGGCGATAATCCAATTTTTTTTGGCCCTTAAAATCTGCAACAACATCGCGCTCTGGAAGTCGCGCAAGTGAGACCTTAAGTTCTTCCAGGGCTGCTGCATTTTCTACCCCTGTAACGGTAGAAAGCCGCTCGCAACGCAAGATACTTACAAGAGCACCCACATTCAAAAGAAGGTTGCCGCCATGGCTATGGCACAAAACAGTAATTTGTGGGGTAATGCCACGCTCTTTAAACTTAGCAACTTCAGCATTCAGCTCATTCAGCAAGCGAATCGCTTCTTGGCGTCGCTTTTGCTGGCTCAAAAGCCCGCTCCACCCAAATGAATAATAATGACGAATTTCATCGGGCGTTGCTCGCTGCTCAAAGACAGTCTGAAGAGCTTTTCCAATAGGATATGCAGCAAAAAAACCTATAGATTCTCTGACATCAAAAGAAGGTTCGAAAGGAACCAAACCACGATGCAAAAGCGGTTGGCTGCTAAAAAAGAAATTGTCTTTACGCATGCTGCGTGCCGTTTTGGCATACAGCGAACCCCTCAGGTTATCACGCATAACCGAGGGAACATCTAAAAGTCCCAACGTAGAACCAAACGTCCCATGCACAAATAAAACAATTCTATGCGTTTTTTCTACCTTATCGAGCTGAAGCTCTGCAGGAACTGAAACAATTTTTGAGCGCGTATGCACATGCCAATACCACCACCCGGCAGCTCCACCAAGCAAGAGTAATAAACTTATAAAAAATAGTATTTTTAGACGCATACACTTCTCCTTTTGCCCAACATGCCCAGGATACCAAGGGGGTTAAGCGCAAGCAAATTGAAGAATAATTGCAACAAACCACCTATCTTTCCTACACTCTGCACCGATCCAACGGGATTTGCCGTACCCACCCGATAAGGAAACCTAAACCACATGAAACACTTAGCCACTCTTTTGTATACCCTGACCCTCCTGCTCATTGCACCAGCCCAGGCACGCATTGTCCGAGACGAAGAAGAAGACACATCATTAATTAAGTCCAAAAAAACAGTTGTTGCGGCAAAAAGCGCACCCGCGGCCGAGCAAGAACCCCAGGAAAAACCAAAAAAACACGTACGCGAAGAGAAAACAACATCCAAACATAAGAGCCGCTCAAAAACTAAAAAAGGAGAAGAAAGCGCAGCCACCCCTCAACCTGTTCAAGCAGCAACCAGCACCCAGGCCTCACCAACAGATGATATTGATGCAAAAATCAAAGCGCTTAAAGAACAAGCCGAACAAGAAATGGCTTCACTGCAAACCAAAACAGAACAAAAGGTTGCAATTTTAAAGCACCAAGAAGCACTCAAGCGCATTAACGAACAACAACAAGCACTCAACGATGAACTTGCTAAATTACAAGCCACAGCAGGCCAAACAAAAATGCAAGAAACTCCCGCCGCGCACGAAGATGCAAAAGACCACGTAAGCACGCAATGGAAAATTGAACAAACAGCAAAATTCAACCGCCTCTCAACCGAACTGTCCGACACGGTAAGTGCCGGCGAAAGCGAAGAAGGGGAGCTCAACGAATTTGCTGAAATTTTTGAGGAACAGCGCGCATGGTTTGACTCCACAATGACCAACACCCGCAAAGTTGGTGACGATAATTACAACGCAATTATCGACCGTAACCAGCGCCTCTCGCTGCTTGTCACCGCACAGAAAAAAGCTCTTCCGCTCTTGAACAAAGAACTCAACACAAAAAAAGTTGCCAAAAGAGATTACGACCGCGCTGCAACTATTTTGCTGTACGACCTTAATGCTCAACTTACCGACCCTGAAGGATGGAACGGAAAACTCCCAGAAGACGATGTAGAGTTTATTGCGCTCGTAAAAACAGCCGTCAAAGAATCGCGCGATCCATCATTCGCTAAAGCTTCACCCTCTCAAAAAACGCTCCACGACTTGCAAAAGAAACTCCACTCAACCCAAAAACTTATTGAAGACCGCAACAAAAAAGTTCTGGAGCTGGAGCTCTCTATTGCACACAACCAAGACAAACTTACACGCCTTACATCCGATATCACCACAGCAACAGCAGCTAAAAAGACATCCGAAGAGCAACTTAAGCAGCTACAAGATAAGAGCACTAAAGACATTTCTGCGCTTAAAGTAGAAAAAACAACCATAGAGTCTGAGCTTTCGCAAGCTAAAACAGAAGCTAAAGAGGTCAAATCTAAGCTCGAAAGCGCAACAACAGACATCACAAAAACAACCCAAGAAAAAACAGAGCTTCAAACCCAAGCTAAAGACTTAGCAAAAAAAATTGATGAACTTCAGGACAAAAAAACAGGGGTCGAAAAAGCGCTCGATGAAGAGCAGCACAAACGCCGCGAGCTTGAAATTCAAGTCGAGCAAATTAAGTTCAAACAAGAACAAGCAGAAAAAGACAGCAAAAAGCTTGAAGCAGAAAACACAAAACTCGAACGCATCAAAAAAGAACTTGCCGACCAAGTAGACTCAAAGAATCGTCATTCGGTTGAGCTCAGCCTGGAGCTCGAGCGTTTACGCCGCGAGCTTAACCACCAAAACGAAACCGGCATGAAGCAAGCTGCTAACATTATTGCCAGCATGAAGAAAGACTTCGAGCAAGAAATTCATGAACTTAAAATGATGATGCTCAAAAAAGATAATCCATCACCCTCCGAACTTGCCAAAGAAGAAGAGGCGTTTAAAGCAGAACAAGAGCAAGAAGCAGAGGCGCTTAAAAAAGCCATCGAAATGATGGGCACTCTTGCCAATGCGCCTCGCCCGGCAAGCAGCAACGATGCAGTCTTACCAGAAAAAAATATCACTCAACCTACAAACGTTTTAGACATGCCCGAGACAAAAGATGTTCCAGCGCCGCAAGAACCAGCAAAGCCTTCAACACTCGCAGAATCTAACAAACAAGCAATCAGCATCATCGAGCGCAAAAACCTTGAAGCTCAAAATAAAAAAGCGCTCAAGGATATCGAAGAGCAAGCTAACACCTACCTTAAAAAACGGGGTCTAAACATCTAAAAAAATCAGGGAGCGAAGATACATATCTTCGCTCCCTGAACGCTAACTACTTTCTAGCATTACCCACACCCTACTTTAAATCGCGTAAAAAACTTTGCCAGAAAATGGCCTACCGTATGGGCAAACTCGCAATAAAAGCAAGCTGAGGACCAACCCGCAACACCGTTGTGAGCAGGTTTTTGACCAGCGCCTTTTGGGTTAACAAAGAGCGAAGGCGCTCTAACCAATTTTTATGCTTAAAAATACGTGCAAAACGACCACAACCTGCACTATTGGCAGTTGCCAAAACAAGAGCGATGGCAAAAATCTTATTCTTAGGGGCCATATAAAAATTACGCTCATTATTACGAGAAAGATTTTCACCCAGAGCAACCATCCACCCCACTCCTTGCACTAAATAGTTTGCAATAAACTCTTTATGCGAATAATCATTGAATGCCCTATCCACAACAACAGATGCTAAAACACCCATAAAATGGCCCGCCGTTGCAAGAAATACATGGCTCACAGGGGACGAGTTTGGATAACATTTTTTTGCGTGCTCTTTAAGACACACACACGGCCGAACGCACACGACATTAAACGCGTCAGAAATATCGTGATGTGGAAAACCATATGAAGACGCCCCAAAGGCGAATGTAAAAAGCACCATGCAAAAAATACGGCCCGTCTTCATGCCCTGGCAACCTTTGCACTAAAACTCAGATACAAGATCTCAAAATGACAACGAGGAGCTTTCGCCCCTCGTTACAAGATTCTAACTATTTAACCTGTTGAGCTGCACGTTGTGCAAATAACTTCTCCCAACGAAGATTGGTTGCCGTTAGATCGTGCTGCGCCTGCGTAAGTTTATCTGTTGCAGCTGCAAACGCAGGTGTTCCATACGTTGTGCCCTCAAGCACTTTT
This sequence comes from Campylobacterota bacterium, assembly GCA_040374805.1. Taxonomy (GTDB): domain Bacteria; phylum Babelota; class Babeliae; order Babelales; genus VHBT01. The sequence goes on from JBEITS010000015.1 coordinate 8,413, forward strand.
GCTTGGTCTGCAAGCTCTAGTTCCAACGTTTTTATTCTTCTCTCAAGCGCGCTAATTTCTTTGTCGAGCTCGCGGCCTGTTATATCTTCATCTTTAAGCGGAGCTGTTGTTTTGGCAGCTGCTCGCGCCGCAACGTGCTTTTCTTCTGCAAGAGCTGCAGCCTCTGCTTCTTTTTGCTTAGACCACAAATAGGAATCGTAATTACCCTGGTAATCTTTAAGCCCCTGTGGCGTAAGCTCTAAGATGCGTGTTGGGAGTTTGGTTAAAAAATCTTGATCGTGAGACACAAAAATAATGGTGCCGGTGTATTGCGTAAGCGCCTGCAACAAAACGTGCTTTACAAAAAGATCCAAGTGGTTGGTTGGTTCATCGAGAAGCAACACATTAGCCTTCTGAAGAAGAACCTTAACCATGGCAACACGGTTCTGCTCTCCCCCACTGAGTACACGAATTTTTTTATGAACATCTTCACCCGAGAACAAGAACGAACCTAACATGCGGCGCATTTCAGATTCGCTCACTTTTGCACACGAAGACGTAATTTCTTCTAAAATTGTTTTGTTTTGGTTGAGCGCAAGCAATTGATCTTGCTCAAAATAGGCCGTAAAAGCATTGTAGCCCCAGGTTATATCACCCGCGGTTGGCTTAAGCTTGCCCATCAACGTATTCATCAGCGTTGTTTTACCAACCCCGTTAGACGCAACCAATGCAACTTTTTCGCCACGCTGAATTTCACACGTCACCCCTTCAAACAGCTTTTTCTCACCAAATTGCATCGCAACATCTTTAATTCTCAACGGATGCGCACCAGAAGGCGTAATATCTGCAAATGAGAATTTAACCGTTGGAAGAACAGGAGGGATTTCGATTACATCCATATCATCAATTTTACGCTGCAAACTACGTGCAAATGCAGCTTTAGATGCCTTAGCCTTGAATTTGGCGATTAATTCTTCTTTTCGCTCGATATCGCGTTGCTGAAGTTTAGATGCGGCAATTAAGCGCTCGCGGTCGGCATCTTTTTGTTCCACGTATTTAGAATAATTACCCTTAAACCAGGTAGCGTTGCCATTTTCGATTTCAAGAATTTCGTTACACGCATTATCCAAGAAATATCGATCGTGAGTGACCAAAAGATACGATTTAACTTCTGTTTTAAGGAATTTTAAAAACCATTCCTTAGCAACAATATCCAAGTGGTTGGTAGGTTCATCAAAACAATAGAAATCTGCTTGTTGCAACAACAGCTTTGCCAACACCAAACGCATCTTCCAACCCGTACTCAGCTCGCAAACTTTTTGCTGACGCTTTGCATCATCAAATCCAAGTCCGCCCAAAACAACAGAGGTCTGCTGAATAGCCGTATGTTGGTTGGAATTACGAAGACGATCGTGGAGCGCAGAATAATGCTCGATATCTTCCATTTCATACAGCTCGCCACGCTCGATAAGCGCTTCAAGCCGAGCAAGTTCGTTTAAATCTTTTTCAAGTTCATTAAAAACAGAGAACGCTTCTTCAAAAACAGTTTTTTCTGACATCAAGGTCACTTCTTGAGGCAAATACGCAAGACGCGCACCTTTCTCTATAGAAACGCTTCCAGAATCTGGCTGTTCGTACCCCGCAAGAATGCGCAGCAACGTAGATTTGCCAGCTCCATTGCGGCCAACTAGTCCTAACGACATGCCACTTCGCAAGGTAAAAGAAACGTTATCAAAAATATCTTGCGAACCATACCGCAAGGAAAGACCATTAATCAGAATCATACGTATTTACTCACCCGTAAAAGCCCCGTCTCCAAATTTTGCGTAATCCAACCACCATTCATTGAGCAATGGCAGACAAAAGCAACGATGAGATGGCACTTTTATGTAAACTACTCGCCCCACTAAGCCATAGCTCAGCAAGATTGCAGCAGGCAACCCCTTAAAATCTTGGTACTAATTTTTCTATTGTAAAACATCTTTACACTCAACGCCACCCGTCTTCGCTGTTCACGCTATGGTGAATGCTAACGCTAAAAAGGCACCGACTGCCCCCAAAAACCTTTCTCTAGAGCGCTGGCAACGGCGGCAGTGGAGGAAGTGCAGGCAAAGAAGGAGTAGAAATCAGCTCTGTAGATGCTGGCACAGCGCTTGCCGCAGGCGGCGTTGCAGGCACATCTGTTGCCACAGGAACAGCAGGAGGTGTTGCCGAAGCTTCACTCACCACAGGCACAACAACCGGATCTGGAATCACAGGAGGTGTAAGGGGAGCAACCACTACAGCAGGTGCAACAACAGGGGCGGGAGCTGTGGTAACCGGAGCAGAAGCAGGGGGTGTTGCAGCAGCCACATCAACCACCGCAGGCGCTGCTGGGGCTGGAGTAGCAGAAACTACCGGTGCCGGCGAAGAAACTGGAGCGGTAGACGGCGCCGAAGCAGGCGCTGCTGATGAACTTGCCACAGCTGCACTTGGTGCCGCAACAGGTTGCGCAGGAGCTGCCAAGGGCGCAGCTACAGAAGTAATTGCTGGGGCTGCAGGCGTTGCGGAAGTTGCAGCAGCACCTACACTTGCCCGTGCACCATCACTCGCTAAAGGTGCTGATTGGGTTTGCCAGCCAAAACTCTTTGTTACAGGCTGAGCAGAAACTGCTGCAGATTGAGCAGATGCCGCCGATGAACTTGCAGACGAAGAAGAACTTGCAGGCGCTGCAGCCACTGGTGCTGCTTCGGCAGGCTTATCTGTTACAGAAGCCGCCGCCCCCTCTGTTTTTGCCTTAAGCTCTGCGTAGGCACGCTGAACCCCACCAAGGCGATCTAAAATTCCATACACAAGTTCTTGATCTGAATCGTTCAACTGTTTAGCAATTTTTTTCAAATCCCCAACAATGCCCTTGCAAACATCCTGAACAGGATCAAACGCCTCTTGTTTTGCAGCAAAAACAAAACCTGACTGAATAAACACGCCCAACAACATAATGATAAAAATTTTATGCATCGCTATCCTTCAAACATTCATCAAGGCTGTGCCTTTTTCTTTTATTACGCTCAACGCTACAAGTACTATGACCATGGTTACTCATGCTTTTTCCTATCAAGAACAATGAATATCACAAAGTCCCTGCTGCTCGTAACATTTCTTGTGAGCACATCGCTTGCACCATGCTGGCCCCTCATAGAAACACTCTTCGCCCCAAATGATAGACCCACCACGCGGCTGATTAAAGAGATCGACGAAACCTACGACATTCTGTATGCCGCAATTTATTACATCTCGGATCAAAAAATCATCGATGCTCTTATCAGAGCGCATAACCGCAAAGTAAAAGTTAGAATTATTTCCGACGCATCAACATCTCATGCCATTTACAGCAAAGTGCATCAGCTTGTTAAAGCAGGGATCCCTGTGTTTGTGCAAAATATAAAGAAAAAAGAAGCTGTTACACGTGCGGCTTTTGTGCGCCACAAACTCATGCACGATAAATTTGCTCTTGTTAACAATAAGGTGTGGACAGGCTCATTCAACTGGACAATTGGAGCTAATACCATGAATTACGAGAACGTAATTATTATTGGCAACGATCTACCAACATACAAAAAATATTACGATAGATTTTTGGCGATAGAACGCGAATGCGTGCCGTTTGTTCCCGCACCGCCACAACCTGCTCATATTGGCATTCTTCCCACAAAGGGAAATCTTGTGTACCTCAATCCCGTTCTTGCACAGGCTTAGAAATTAGTCGCCCACACTCTCTACAACGCCCAGCTTTTCAATAAGTTGCTGCATATCTTGGGGCATAGGAGCCTCGTAGCGGTATTGAACACCGTTATAGTAGAACTCGAGCAAACCGGCGTGCAATGCCTGACGAGCAATGTGAGGCGTTGGTGTTCCATACAAAGAATCGCCCAAAATACCATGTCCAATTGCCGCGCAATGTACACGAATTTGATGCGTTCGACCTGTGATAATTTTTACGTTCAGAAGCGTAGCATCGGTTAAATACGTAACCTTGGTAAAAATTGATGTTGCAGGACGACCCTCAACACCCTGGTGAGACATTTTGGTGCGAATGGTTGGGTGCCTGCCTACAGGGAAGTTAATTGTTCCGGTTAGTGGCGTATGGCCACGCACAACGGCTTTATACACTTTTGAGATTTTACGGTCATGAAACAACTTGGTCAGCCCCATCTTGCCCCGCTCGTTACGAGCAATTAACAAAAGCCCACTCGTGTGCTCATCGAGCCGATGGACAATCCCCGGGCGGTCATCTTTATCAAGCAGCTCTTTAAGATCGTTAAAAAGGTACAAAAGACCGTTCACCAACGTCACCTCTTGGCTACGGTTAGCCGGAGCATGAACCAAAAGACCTGCAGGCTTATTGACCACAATAAAATCTTCCTGGGTGTCTACCACCTCAAAATCCACTTTTTGCGGCTCAAGATTGAAGCCAGGGCGAGGAGCATGCTGCATCCCCACAAGATCGCCCGCTTCGAGCGAAGTTCGAACACAGACGATTTTCTTGCCATTAACAGTCACGCAGCCGGTACGAATGAGACCCTGAAGATAGGTTCTGGAATACTCAGGATAAGAAGCAGCCAAAAAGCGATCGAGCCGTGGCTGCGCTTCTTGGACAACAATCGTTACAACTTCAGGTTTATTCATACAACCAGCGCAAACAAAAAAGGTTATCAAATAAGGATCTTTAGAGGGTACCAGATTACAAAGAGGTTACAAATCAAAGAGGCTTAGGCCGCTCAATTAAGAACCATAGCACACGTGCTTACACCTCTTTGAGGCTATCCCATACAACGTATTTGGATTGTTGCGTTAGATCAGATCTAGACCCTAAACGCCCCTACTCAACCCCGCCTCGAGACTTTTTGTAACAACAGCCTTAAGGTCCTTTCCCCACAGCGCATCGATACGCTTGAGCAAAAAGTCGCAACATTCACTGCCCTTAAGCGCTTGAGAGAAAATGGTAGAAAGAGGAATATTGCGCGAAACAACCCATTCAGCAGCCTGACTTGCATCGTGCTGCAAAGGAGCTACCACAAGCGGAGCAATTCCCATTGATTGCAAAATAGGATGATGATTTTCTGCCGTCTCGCCCATAGCAATGCGCCCTGAAGAGTCCGTTAAAGAAACCTTGCTGCCCGTAAGCCATGGAGAACAAGAGTTATCTGCCTGACGCAAGGAGAGATA
>JBEITS010000130.1:0-2176 GCA_040374805.1 Campylobacterota bacterium
CAAGCGACAAAATCATTATTGATGCCGATGTCAAACTCGCAAACACCTCGTCTCAATTTGAACGTAGGATTAAAACAAAAATTGTCGCTAACAATGAAGAAACAGCAGGACTCAGCTCTTGGATCAATCTTGATGAAAAAGATCTCAAATCTCCGGGTTTGATTATTCTTGTTAAAGCTAGTCGTTTTTGGCCAGGAAACGATGATCGAGTTGAATTAGAAAAACCTGTTTCGCCCTAGTAAAAATATACGAGGAGATTCTATCGCCCTCAACACCCGAAGGGCCTAGGTTCAAATCTTAGTCTCGCAACCAATGTTCTGTAAAAATCTTAGTTAACCAACACTCGACTCATAACAGTCTAAATTTAAGTTTAAAATTTGAACGTAGAGTAAGAAAAAAATTAGTTGTTTGTATACAGATTTTTTTAGTTTTCGAAATATACTATACATAATGACGAATAAGTTAATAAAATTATACCTATTTAGTTTCTTATTTTCGGCTCATGTTTGGGCTGTAGGACTGTACGATGCACCCAAAGCACATGAAAATTCACCCACAACTTCTTCTAGCTCCAAGCAGGATGCTCCCGCCAGCGCTCCTTGCACACAATCAATTACTCCTGCTGACGAAAAACACATAAGCGAGTTTATTGAAAGATCAAAAGAACTCAGAAAAAATCTTGACTCAGACAATACCTTGAACACTCAGCTCAATAATCTTATTGATGACTATTCAAAAAAAATATCTGCATCAGGCTTAAAGGCTTTATCTGCAGTCTACATGCGTGAACAATTTTTACAATTAGCGAATGGTCTTCAAAATGATCCCTCCATCAACAAAGCCTTCAAAGACTTTAACTCTGCCACGGAAGAGCGAATCGCTGAAAGGAAGCGATATAAAGATGCAGGCTTTTTTAAACGACTAAGCGGTGATGCTGACAACGCGTTGATTAATTCTGGCAATACCGTCACAAAAAAAATGAATGCTTTTATTGCAAGCATCAAAGCGAGCTCAAAAATTGATCCCGCATATAAAGAAAAATTGATCAAATCATTAATAAATATGCTTATGGCTGAAAATGATGCCGATGCGAACATCGCCTCCGCAGTTGCAGATCGTTATGAAGGTTACACTGCAATTGCCAAAACTGTTCGAAACGGATTCGCAGGAGCGGGTCTTATGGTAGGAGGTCTGATTGTTGGCGGAGCAACGGTGCCCGCGGGAGCTACGCTGATTGGCTCCACAACTGCCACCCTTGGTACATCAGGAGCTGCAACAGTTGGCTTTTTGAGTTCTGCTGCTATGGGAACAGCTGCAGGAGCAGTGGCGGGTGCTGGATACGGCCTTCTTCGGGGTGAAGCAGCCATGATTGCAAAAAGTACACTAAGCGACGATTCTTTTATGTGCTCTCTTGTTCAAGAACAAACTCAACACTCCCAACAAGTATATAAAGATGCACTTAAATTTGCTGCCGTAGGTGCAACAATTGGTGGAGGTGCGGGCTACCTCGCAGCAAAAGGTGGAATATATGCTCTTATTGCGGAGGGAGGTGGTGCGGCTCTTGCCGCGGCTGGATCAGTCACATCGGCGTGGGGCGCTACAAAAGAAGGATTAGAATCTAAAGCTCTTTTTGAAAAAGCTGCGCAAGCAAGTGCACAAGGCGATGAAGCAACTGCTCGATCGCTAGTCAAACAAGCTCGTGAAAAAGCTGTCGAAGCAGGACTCTCGGGAGTTGATAGTGTTTTAGCAGGAGTTGCCGCAGCAAAAACAACACAATCTTTTAAGCAATCCCTCAAAGAAGCACCTCAGTCGATTGCTCAAATAGCCGAGAGCCAAATATCAAATAAAGTTGCAACTGAATTAACAAATAAAGGTCATGAAGAATGGCGAAAAAATTATCAGGATCAAATGAAGGCACAGGGCAAACCCATTACCGAGCCAAGAGAAAAACCCGTACCTCTACAAGAGAGTGAGGCTGCCGAAGCCGCTTTGTCACGCCTTACAAATGAGGGATACAAGGGATTAGCCGTCAAAGATGGAAAATTAGTTCAGGACATCAATCGCCCCGCAAACGAAATTGTTCCCGCGCTAAACCAAAAACTCAACGGAGGTCCCGCACAAGATTACGCAAAATCATTGGTTGGTAAACCCGCTAAAACCAAAGACGATATAGCAA